>JAKAVI010000140.1 GCA_021817355.1 Pseudomonadota bacterium
GCAGCGATCCCCCCAAATGCCATCAAGGAGGCGGTGCCAAAGTCGACATAGGGTGCTGCGGCGCGTACCGGCTGGTCTGGCCATCCAGCAAAATAGGCGGCGCCGCTCATCGCTTGCGTTACCCCATCAAAGCCGACACGCCGGGCGTAAGGCCCGTCCAATCCGAAGGCGGAGGTTGCAGCGAGGATGGCGCGCGGATTGAGCGCATGCACGGTGGGCCAGTCGAGGCCCATGGCGGTCAGGGTGTCGCCTGGAAGATTGGCTACGACAACATCGGCGCTACGGATCAGACGGCGTACGACTTCGCGGCCGCGCTCATGCATCGGATCAAGGGTAAGGCTCTTCTTGCCGCGATTCATCTGGAGGAACATGGCGCCTTCCCGCGGGCTGCCATCGGTATTGCGGGCGAGCGGTATCAGTGTACGGTCCTCGCGGCCGTCTTGCTTTTCCACCCGGATGACCTCGGCCCCGAAATCTGCGAGTAGGGCCGAACAGTACGGCCCGGCAATGTAGCGCCCGAAGTCGATGACCCGGATGTCTTTCAGCAACGCCTCCATAAGGGGTGCCTCCTTGAAGTATGGCCGCATTGGCGACTATACGCATTGAACTGGAGAACGATATGCCGCCACGGACCAATCCTCTCAAACTCAATCCCTTGCAGCTGCGCACGCTGACCCTCCTGCAGGCGCTGGCCCGCCTACCTCAGGCCGCAATGGCCGGTCCGGGGGACGGAGAGGTGACCATTCATGTTTTTCCCGACCCCCATGGCGACCACTTCCACCTTGGCGATGCCACGGTTGCCGGGCGGGATGCGACAGGGCTGTTTAACGAGAAGGTATGGCGCGCCCTGGAGCGTAAGGGCGTGGCCCGGGCCGAGTGGCCGCGCCAGATTGTTCTGACCCCGGCCGGCCTTGACTATGATACCGGGCTCAATGACACGATCCTGCATCATCACGCCCATTAGCAGGGACTAATCGCGGGGGCCGTGGTAGTCGTAAATGCCTTGGGCAAGGGCGTAGCAGGCCAGACGGACGGCTTTGGGGATCTCGACTGGCTCGCCATCGCGTTCACCCTTTTCATAGTACTGGACCACGCGCCGCTTCAGCCCGAGCGCGTCGGCGGCTTCTTGCTGGGACAGCTTTAACTCCTTTCGCCAGCGTCTGAAGTCGCTTGGTCGCACGTCTTGCCCCGCAATTGGCACCTGCACGGGCTCAAAGCCCGCCGCCAGGATAGACGAGCGTTCCGAATGTGGCCATCGCGGGGGCTACTCAACGCCATGTTAACGGAAGCTAGGTTAACCAGTAGCTGTGGCAGATCCGCGACCATCGGGGTGAGCGGGGGCCATGGAAGACTTGAGCCATGATGGCACCTCAAAAGGTGCAGGACCTCCAACGCCTTCTGTCGACCCTGCCTGCCCCCGTGGCGCGGCGGCTAGCCAAGGCTGTCGAGGTGGACAGGCTTACGGGCGGTCAGGCGCTGCCCCACGAGGTCATCCTGCAGGGCTTGCGGCCCTGTCTGCGCGGCGCGCAGGGCGCGCGTGTGGCCTCACCGCGCCGGTTGTTCTGCAATCCTTTCGAGGATCTCTTCGTGAGTGGCCCACGCCGGTCTAAAACTCAGGGCGCGATCTCGCGCGAGAGCATTGTTCCGGTCTGGACCTGGCTTGAGCGGACATTGTTGCCCGAGGCGACTGCCGCTTTTGTGCGGGACTGCCGGGCGGCACTCCTCGCACATGATGAAGCCGGTGCTCTGGCTCGGACGGGTGAATTCTGGCAGGCGGCGGCGGCGGCGATGTCAAGCGCGCTTACCGATAATGCCGGCCGGGCTCGCGCCAAAGCCCAGCTGGGCGGTGAAGCCACCTTGGCCGATGCCGAGGAGATGCTAAGGCTGCTGATGATCGGGCCGGAAACCATCGAGTTGCAAAAGCTGATCCCGCGCGGGTTGCCAAACCTGAGTGAGCCCATTTTGCTCGAACTGCGTGGTCTTTATGAACGTGTCGTGGCCCGTGTTCCCGATGCCGCCCCGTATGTCGCCGTGCTGACGATGTACCGTCTTGCCCGGCCCTGGGAGGCCTTGCGGTTGCCCCGTTTTATCGCCCGTCAGCAGGTCGATACCCTGATCTCGGCGACCGACATGGGACTTGTTGGCGAGCTCCTGCTGGAAGAGATGGAAAACTTTCTCTCAGTCATCTGCAGTGCCCGGCATCCGCAATTTGATCCTGACGCACTCAGTGCCGCCATTGCTGGCTTCGCGGAACTGTCGATGGGGCTGGTCAAGGAAGTCGAGGTGCGGCGCTATGGCAAATGGGGACAGCGCCTCATCAAAGCGCGCGCCACGGCAGCCGAGTGTCTTGATGGGCTGGTCGGGCGCAGCAGCCGCGAAATCCTGGGCGCCTTACCCACCCATCGGGCAAGCTTTAATGGCGGTCCGCGGGTTCCGGACCTCGCCCGCCCGGCGTCAGACGAAAAGCGCGAGCGCGCCATTCGCTATGCGGACCTGGTTGTAGGCTGCAGACCGTTTGCGGCAGCGGTATCGATCTCCGCCGCACTTGACGCTGCGGAAGAAGAAACCGTACGTGAATTATGCACCTATAATGAGGAATTGCTGCGGGTCTTGCGTGGTGTAAGCCCGGAGGCAGCTGTTGGGGCCGAAGATGCGCTGGAATTTGCGGCGCAGCTGACAAGCCGGGTCCTTGGCGCCAATGAAGGGGAATATCTGCGTCGGCGCGGGCGGGCAGCGCTGTCGTCGGCTGCCGCCTGATCTGGTTCCATGTCTGCAATGCGCATCGCCGAGGCTCTGCCTGCCTGTTGACGAGGCATATGAACGGGTAGTTGCGCCCGTGCGCGATGCCTCTGTACACCTCAGACTGCGCCTTTGCGGGCCCCCCCCCCGGCGGCGGCGCCGTTCATCAACCATTCAGGCAATGCTCGCTAGAAGGCATCATGCGCCCGTCGACCCTTCTCTTGTGCATCCTGGTGTTGCTGCCTGCTGCGGCCTTGGCGCAAGGCCATGGTCCTGCGCCCGCTCCGGCGCAACGGCTCGACAAGATCCTACCCGGGTTTCGGCAGTCGCATCCGGGTACGTTTTATGATGCGGAAGGGCCTTACCGCGGTCAGGATGGACGCATGCACTACCGGCTCAAATGGATGACACCGCAAGGTCACATGGTCTGGTACGATACCGACGCCCGCAGCGGGGCAGTCCTTGGCAAGGTTCATGGCCCACGTGTCATGCCCCCTGGTCCGCAAGCCGATCACGCCGGTTATCACCGGCGGCCGCAAGGCAGGCATTATCGCTGAACCCCTCTGGGACCTCTCATGCGCATCTTAGTTGTCGAGGATGATCGTGATCTGCAGCGCCTCCTGGTCAAGGCGCTGGCAGACGCCGGCTATGCCGTCGATAGCGCCGCTGACGGCGAGGAGGCGCATTTTCTGGGCGATACCGAACCTTACGACGCGGTCGTGCTGGATCTGGGGCTGCCGAAGATGGACGGCGTCACGGTGCTGGAAAAATGGCGCAAGGCCGGACGGACCATGCCGGTCCTGATCCTGACAGCACGTGACCGCTGGAGCGATAAGGTTGCAGGTTTTGATGCTGGCGCTGATGATTATCTGGCCAAGCCTTTCCACACCGAGGAGTTGCTGGCGCGACTTCGGGCGGTGCTGCGCCGATCGGCCGGACATGCCTCAGCGGAAATCGAAATCGGAAAGCTTCGCGTTGATACCCGCACCAGCAAGGTCAGTTACGATGGTGCGGTGATCAAGCTGACCAGTCTGGAATACCGGCTGCTTTCCTATCTGGCCCATCACAAGGGCCGGGTGGTGAGCCGTAGCGAAATCATTGAACATCTCTACGATCAGGATTTTGATCGCGACTCGAATACCATCGAGGTATTTGTTGGCCGGCTGCGCAAAAAGCTCGGGCCGGATACCATCCAAACCATACGGGGGCTCGGCTATTGTCTCGATGACCCGGGCGCGTCGCAGTCGCAATGAAGAAGCTGGTGGACCATTCTTCCGACACGACGTGCAGCCGCGGAGAAGGACATGACGGCGCCAGACCGTAAGGAGAATGTGCTCGGATCGTTGCGGGACTACCGCTTGGCTCAGTTCTTGCCGCGTCTGCAATTCAATTCGCTGGCCTCACGTCTCATCGCAGCTGCTGCGGTGTGGACCATTGTCGGCTTTGTGGTCGGTGGCTTGATTTTGTCAGGCGTGTTTCGGGCTGCAGTACAGGACGAATTTGACGAACGGCTCGCGGCCGACCTGGGCAGCATGATCGCCGCTGCCGCATTGACGCCCGGTGGTCAGGTCACGTTGCAGGGACGCTTCAATGATCCGCGCTTTGAGCGCGTCTATTCAGGATCATATTGGGAAATCGTACCTGAGTTCTCCGGCAGACTTGACCTTGACCAGGCGCGGATCTCGCGTTCGCTGTTCGATCGCACCATAAAACCCCGCGTGGTGCCCGCAACCAGACACAAGGCGGATGCCATCCTTTACGGCAACAGCATTGGCCCTTATGGCCGTCCGGTGCGCGTCGCCGAGCAGCGGGTGATTTTCCCGGGGCAGGTAGCAAAGGAGCCGCCACGGGCATTCGTCTTTGTGGTCGCCGGCGATCTGGGGGACCTGGAAGGGGACATCGCTCAATTCAATCGCATGATGTTTGAGGCATTCGCACTTTTGGGCGCAGGCCTTATTGGGGCCGTCTTCATCCAGGTTCGTGTCGGTCTGAAACCGTTGCGCAAGCTTTCTGCTGCACTCGCACGCATCCGGGACGGCAAGGCGCGTCGGCTCGAAGGTCGCTTTCCTGCCGAGCTCACGCCGCTGGCGGAGGAGATGAATGGCCTCATCGAGCATTCCGCCGAGGTGGTTGGGCGAGCGCGTACCCATGCTTCAAACCTGGCTCATGCTCTTAAGACCCCGCTCTCGGTTCTCACAAGTGAGGCTGCGGCCAATCCCGGGCCGCTTGCTGATGCCATGATGCGCCAGGTCGAGGTCATGCGCCGGCATATCGATCACCACCTGATGCGGGCGCGCGCTGCCGGGGCACAGGAGGTCCTGGGGATATCTACGCCCGTTGCCCCGGTTCTCGACGATCTTAGCCGGGTTTTGCGGCGCATCCACGGGCATCGCGGCATCCATATTGCATTCACCTGTCCGGCCGATTTGGGGTTTCGTGGTGAGCGCCAGGACCTTGAGGAAATGGCCGGAAATCTCATGGATAATGCTTGCAAATGGGCTCACACCGAGGTCAGCGTGCGAGCGGCGCTGCACGGCAGTGGAAAGTTCGTTATCGCAATCGGCGATGACGGACCCGGGCTGACCCAAGAAGAGCGCATGCGGGTGGGCGAACGCGGCGAGCGCCTGGACGAAAGCGTCCCGGGCAGCGGCCTTGGGCTTGCCATCGCAAGGGACATTGCCCGCCTTTATGGTGGCAGCGTTGAACTTGGGACCAGCGCCTTGGGCGGGCTTGAGGCGCGGCTCATCCTGCCGGCAATGCCTTAGCCACCGCTAAGTGCCTGAACAATGTGAACTTCATCGTCAGGCCGCAGAGGATGACGCAGGTCGAAGACCTGTTCATCATTGACGAAAAAGCGCAGATGCCGACGTATGCGATCCTGCTCATCGATCATGCGAAAGCGAATTCCCGGAAAGCGGTGCTCGAGATCCTCGACCAGCTCGGCGAGACTTGCGCCGTGAGCTTCAAGCGTGCTGCCACCCGTATAGGAGTGCAGCGGACTGGCCATGGTGATCTTCATTGCTTTTTCCAGACGCTGGCCGCTGTCAACGGACGCCCCAGGACAGGGAGGCTGCTGCGGGGAAAAGATGGAGTGTACATTTGTCCCGGTGGGGACAATGCGGGCGCCAACAGCCTGACAGATAGTCCGGCTGCTTCGGGTTGGGCGACGGTCACGCTTGTACGCTCATGCGAAAAAGCCAAGGCAGGCCCCAAAGGGTGGCTCAAACCAAACTCGCAACTTCGACTGCATAGATTTCCGGCAGATGGCGGACGAGATTCTGCCAGCGTCCGCCCGCGTCACGGCTCATCCAAAGCTCGCCGCTTGTGGTCCCGAAATAAAGGCCTACCGGGTCGGATTGATCGCTCGTCATCGCCTGCCGCTTCACTGTCCACCAGCCCTGGGCCTCAGGCAGTCCCTCCGCTTGCCGCCGCCACGTTTTGCCGGCGTTGGTGGTGACATAGACCGCAGGCTTTCCCTCCGGGCTGGTGCGTGGCCATACCGAGGTGCCGTCCATGGGGAAGACCCAGGCCGTCTTGTCGTCGCGTGGATGCACCACAATCGGAAAGCCGATGTCACCGATCTTTTTCGGCATTCTTGTGCCGATGCGCTCCCAGGCTCTGCCCGGCCGGTCGAGGCGGTAGATGCCACAGTGATTCTGCTGATAGAGCCGGTCGGGATTGGAGGGGCAGAGCCGTACGCAATGCGGGTCGTGGAAGGCCATGTTTGTGACATCGAAGCCGTCGACCACCTCCATTCCCGCGAGCAGCGGCGTCCAGCTTCGACCGCCATCTGTCGATTCATGCACACCGCCGCTGGACATGCCGAAATACAGATGCCGGGCATCGCGCGGGTCGACGTTGATGGAGTGGATAGTTGGTCCGTCCGGTGTTCCTCCCTGGTTGTCACCCCAGATCGCCCGGAAATCGGGATTGTCGTTGACGGAATGCAGAGGCTCCCAGGTGTCGCCGTGATCCTCGCTGCGAAAAAGGCCCTGCGGTGAGGTGCCGGCGTACCAGACCCCAGGCTCGCTGAGGTGCCCCGGAGTGAGCCAGAAAGTGTTTTTTACAGTGCGACCCGCCCCGTTTGGCTGTTTGTCGAAGGCGGGCGGCAGTCTGGCTTCCTTCCAGTGTCTGCCCCTGTCGGTGGAGCGAAATATGGTGGGTCCAAGATGTCCGGTCGAGGCAGCGGCCAACATGGTGCGCGCGTCGCGCGGATCAAGCACGAGGTGATTGATAATATGACCCAAAAAGTAAGGGCCTTCCGCTTGCCAATTGCGCCGTGCGGCGTCGCCCTGAAAGATCCACGCGCCTTTGCGCGTCGCGACCATGAGGAGCATTCGACCCCCACCATTCATCCTTGTGGTGGTGGATTTTGCTTTTGGAACCGCGCTGCGAGCCAAATCAGCCTCCTCTCATGACCGGTTTAAGTTTCGCACGAACTGCTGGACTATCCGCCCGGTGATATCGTGAAGCGCCGATATTCACGGCAGACCCCACAATGTTTCGCGCAGGACGTTGGCATCAAGGACACTGCGTTCGATTTCCTCGAGCGTGCGCTTCCACACCGGAAATGCCTTCGCCAGCAGGACGCGTCCTGAATGGGTGATCATCACCCGTCGTCCGCGACGGTCTGTCTCGTCGACGCGCACTTCGGCAAGCTTCCGCCGCTCCAAGGGCTTCAACATCGCAGTCAGTGTGGTGCGATCCATGGCGAGCAGGCTGGCGATGTCGCGCATCAGTGGAGGTTGTGGCCGGTTCAGGGCCATCAGAAGAGAGAACTGACCGTTCGTCAAATTGAAC
>JAKAVI010000070.1 GCA_021817355.1 Pseudomonadota bacterium
ATCTGCAAGGAACTCGGGGGTAAAGTCCTCATCCGGCCCCGTGGCGCCCGGAAGTGGCCGTCCATTGGCCTTCCAACCGGGGCGCCGGTAATAGGCGCGCCAGTTATTATGCCGGTCTTTGAACAGGTTGACGTGCCGGATCTCGCCCCGTGCCATGGCTTCCTCACTCATCGAACGGGTTATCCTCGTCATCGTCGGAGGCAAGAGTCAAACCGGCACCCGCAGGGGTTATGATCCTGACGCTACCGGGTCGGGCTTCAAGGGCTGCGATTTCCACCCCTAGGGCCTTGGCCAAAGCCGCCAGCCTGTCGATCTCACGCTGCGCCAGCTTGGGCCGTGATGCGTGGCGCGAGCGCCCCTTACGCAGCCTTTCAAGGTGCGTTATGGCAGGCGTGGACAGATTGGACCCGGACGGCTTCACCGGAATAGGGCCTCCACATATTCGATCAATTCAGGAGCGGGTCTAAACCATTCGCCATTGAGGCGGTGATCTGCAAAACGCGCGTGCAAAGCCCGCTCATCAGCAAGAGAACCCGCAATTTTTCCTATTAGCTCAACTGGCTCCGGGCAATCCGTCATGATGGTGCCAATCCGCTTGTTTGGCACGCGCGTAAAGCCAATCTTTATGTAGCCGCTGAGTTTGGCGCGCACGAAATAGACCCACTCGCGGCGAGGTTTGTCTTCCTTTGCCACACTTGAGGGTGCAGCCTTGTGCATCGTGACGACGCCTCCGGGGGCAAAACTTAATTCCATTCCATGCTTATCTGCGACGCGCAGCATCATTCCTATCTGTTCATCCGTCAAAGTTCCAAAAACAGATCGGCCATTTCGTGCATATTTCATGCGGCTATCTTGCTGCCGGTTAAGGTCGGCCTCGGTGAAGGTGGCGGGACGGCGGCTCATCTTGCCTTTCCTGCCATAAGCTGCGCCCGTGTAGGCAGTCGCAGTGGTTCCATTGGGTCACGCTCTGGAAGCGTTCCCTTCTTTGGACCATGTGCAATGAAGACAACTGTTTTTTCTTTGGCCGCTGGAGCCCAGCACAGACCGCATGACCCGCAGCACGCGGTCTTCCCGGTTTGCGCCGGGCAGACGATGCCTTCGGGAACGGTTGACGCTTCAGGAGTGTGCCATATTGTGGTGACGCCCTGTGCCGCGGACGCATCGGATGAGAAGCGTATTGCAAAGCGATCCCAATGCGCATCGGAAATCTTAGCCAGGGCACTCCCGATTTCACTGTCACGCGGCCATGCCGTGTAGCCAAAGACATGCAGGGCCGGGAACAGATCAAGAAATGATGCCCATTCCTCCACGTATTCCTTGCTGAAGAAGTCACCTAAAACGTGGAGCCGAACTACAAATCCTCGCGGAAACTCGTCTTGAAGGTCTGTAAGCTCCGCGTGCAGAACCGGGATAAGCATTTCATCATTGCGGTGACGACGGGCTAGTTGCATTCCGTTCCCGTAGCAGGTGCGCCAATGGAAGCACGACTTCGGGCACGTAGCGCGCTCCTCAAGTGAGAGCTGATAGATAGGAAAGCTCGACCATGGCCCTTTGGTCACATGGGAGCCAAGTTTGCGCGAGTGTTCGCCAGACACAAGCAGTTGAGGAGAGTCGCCAGGGCTAATAACAGTGCTTGGAAACAGGGTCCGCGCCTCACGGACTGCGGGGTGGGAAGCATCTAAGCCATTTACCCTCTCGGGCGATGTTTCGCGTAGGTCTGTGAACCTACGCTTTGGCATGTCTGATAATGTCTCCGTCACGAGTTTCCACCCCTCACTGCGGACAGTTTCTATTGTCTCGCCCGGGGGCAGCTTGCGGCGCAGCTTGCATATAAATACGTCGAGTATCTTCTTGTCTGGCCCGTCATCTGACAGCCCATAGAGCACCGTGTAAATCGCCTCTTTGGATGCGAAGCCTTTCTGCTTCAACAGCTGATAGATGGCGCCCTCTTTTTTTGTAAGACCAAAGTCACCACCTAGCGGGCTTTCATTTTCCGTCGCGGCCCGCAGAAGGGTGCGCAAATTGTCGATGATGTCTAGCGCGTCCTCTAGGCGCTGAGGATAATATTCGGGGTCAAGGCTGCGCTCCATTAGGCGATCTGCATCGGGTGCTTTTTTTGCCGCCGCCGCAGTGATCGGTAATTGTTCTTCCTGCTTGGCTGACGTGTAGGGTCTGACTGTCAGCTTTTGCGATGCCAGACCAATCGCGCCCCCGGAGTTTGAAACAACACGCACGCGCACAGTTCTAATCATGTCGCGGGCGGTTCCGACGCGGTATGCCTCCGCAGCCTTCTTGTCGTCCCACTCAAAATACGGATGCAGTGGAGAGTTCTCGGAGTGTGCGACTTCAACAACCGCGCGAGCCGTGACGGGGCCAGCTTTTGCCATTTCGGCTAGAACTGGCCCTATCACTTTGGCGTCAGAGTTTGTAAGGCCGTTTGAGCCCTTCACAAAATATGTGTGCTGTTCGGACATTTACCTACCTGCCTTACCAACCGCTCCCAAGCATGACTCGCCTCAATGCACCTGACCTGCCTCACCAGAGCGCACCACGCCTATCGAGACGCCACCTAACCTCGCCTGCCAAACCGAACCTTGCGAGACCGGTGCACAAGTGAACGGACCACAGGCTACCTTACCTGCCAAAACCAACCTTGCGAGACCGTCCACGATGTGACGGACCACATGGTGCCATGCCTGCCAAACCGAACCCTGCGCCACCTTAAGCACCGTTCCGAGCCCCACCTTGCGGAGCGTTACGCCGCCTTCCTTCGGCGCCCCTTGGGCGCTTGGGATTCTTGAATATCAGCAACCTCTTCAATTTCGTCGTCCGCTGCGCAATGAAAGCGACCAAACTGACCATCACGCTCGGGACGCCACTCGCCCACGCCGACACCAAAGCCTGCGGTATTGAGAAGGTTCATAATCTGCTCGATGCTAAGAGCCCGCGTGTTGTAAGAAATCTCAAGGTCCGCAGACCATGGCCAGAACTCCGCGCGATAGCGAATGTCGGCGACGCCCATTCCAATTCTCACCATGTCTTCACGCATTGTCGGCGCCGGGCCGATGATGGGAACCAAATCACCTAAGATATGGAACGCCTGCCGGGCAGCCACCTTTGTAACGCCAGCGATAGAGGTGCAAGCCGTCACGGCCGCAGCTTTGAACCCGATAGCCGGGAATCCAGGGCGTCCGTCATCTAGGCGGTGAATACTGTCCTCAAAGTCTCGCTGCGGGTCTTTTGCCTCGCGGCCTTGGGTTGCTTTCTTCTGCTGCTTCATGCGCATCATTTCTTTGGCCTTGTCCGACCACTTGTGCATGATCAAAGGGCTATCCCCGATCACGCGAATACGCACGCGCTGGATTTCAAGTTTCGGTAATTCAATGATTGTGTCTGCCATTCTCTTCTCCTTCGTTTTAACGGTATGCGTTTGTCATATTCTTTGTCGGCGGCTCATCCCACAGCCTCTCCGTTCTTGGGGGTGGCGCGCCATCTTTGAAAAACCGGACGCACGCAAACCACGCAGGCTTTATCCCTTACCGGGCGCCCGCAAATGAGTTTCAGAAGATCCAGTACCGTTAGCTCCACGCGGTCTGAGAAAAATGCGCTTGGCGTCCACTTCATCTGCGGCCCCGCCGGCAGATGATCGCCTGCACGGGCTCGTCTGGCCTAAGAGGTGGCAACCCTTCGCGGCTGCGCAATTCGTTGGCCAGCTCGCGTATTGCAGCTTCGTCACGTCTCATGGCTTCTGCTTCCTTGGCAGATCGCGCTTCACGCTCTGCCTTCTGGCGTTCGCTATAGGCTTTTGCCTTATCCATGTCGGATGGGAAGCGGGGCATTAGGTGTACGCTCCACGGGCGGCTGCAAGACGCTTCTGGCAGTCGATCTGCCGATCAAGATAACCAGTCCCATCGCAACCACGACAATCACCGCCTTTACGCACACCTGAGCCACCACATTCTTTGCAATAGCCGGGGTGACACGGTGCAGGCGGATAGATCACGTCGCGTTGCCAGCCTTCTGTATATTCGTCAATGTCGATCAGAACGCCATTAACGCACTCAATGTCCGAGCCCATCCAGCCATTGTTGCAGTGGGGGCAGCGAGTTGATGATGTGCTCATCACTCACCGCCCTTCAGGAAAGGGCGCAGAGCGGCGTCAATCCGACGATTGTAGCAACTGCACTCTGTGCCTAGCACAAACAAGTCGCACTCATCGTGGTGCGGTGCCGAATTTGCCGCCTCCACCAGCGCCTTTATAGCGTCGGGCTCGGGTGCAGCGGAGAGCATGGCTTTCCACATCGCCCGTACACGCGGGTACGGGCATTTCTCATCCATAAAATTACGGATTTGTGCGGCGCCTTCACGCAACATCGCCTCAGTCGGCTCTTTCGGTACGAGTGTGTGGGTCATGGGTTCTGCTCCAGCCCGAGAACAACATATCCAGGCTCAATTCCAAATTGACCGCCAGTAAGGACGTAGATGATCGTTCGTTCAATACAGTCAACCTTTTGCCCCGTTGGGTAAGAAGAAACGACCGATCCCTCGTTGTCCATGAACCCGTAGGAATGACCGCCCCGGCGACATTTTCCATACCTACACAAACGCAACTTGTCTCCCTTCTGGAAGCCACGGTCATCGCGGCGCACTTCAAAGGTCTTTTCACCGGACTTTAGAGCGTCCATATATTCGTGTTCGACTTTGAGGGTGTGAGTTTTCATCACTCCTGCTCCTATTAATCCGTCACATGGCGCCAGTTGCGCGACACATAGCGGCCTGTGCTCTCGAACTCGTCCCACACACTTTGCGGGGCTGACCACGAATCCACGCCGCGCGCTTTGGTCTCCTTTGGCTCTTGAAGAGTCGCTTCGCACCTTCCGCAGACTGTCCGTTCCTCGGTGACGCGCATACACACGCCCATCCGTCGCTCTTCCCACGTGGTCTTGCGCATCACGTTCTGGGACTGCCGCACTTCGCGGTGACCAACTCGACCGCACTTCGCGGACGGATTGAAAAGCTCTTTTAGCCAACGCATCACTCCTGCTCCTTTAGCTTGGTGAGGAAGGCGCTAATCCGATCGGCAAGCTCCGTGTCTGACGTTCTTGGAAGGCAGTGAATGCGGTCAAATGACTTGGTCACTACCTTACGCGCCTCCGCCAGCAGCGCATCCTTGGCCGCAAGCTCAGCGCGGAGGCGACCTACTTCCACGCTTAGCTGCTCATAAGATGGGATGAGCGGATCAGGTATCGTTGCTGTGCCGATGGTGGTCATGTCACTTCTCCTCATTGCGTGCGCGGATGGCGGCAGGCACACCCTGCCAATATGGCCCGAGTTTTTCCGCTACCTGCGCGCACTTCTCGCGTTCGTCGCGGCGGATTTGGTCTGCGCTCGGCATCGCGGCAATGGCGGCTTTCATGGCTTGAATGTCTCTGTCAGGCCACTTACGGTTATCGGCGGTAAGCTCGCCAGGTTTATAGACACCAACTTTTGTCCAATAGGCGTCGAGCATCCGCTCCGCCATGTCCTCGCTCGGCGCTGCGGTAAGGCGGTCTATCATGTCGGCGGCTTGCTCTCGTAATGTAACGGGAACATAGACGACATATTCTCCGTTAGGTGCTTTTCCAATGTGACAATCGCGCAACCGCTCCTGAATTGTCTTGTCGGTCACGGCTTCATCCTTTCCATAGCCCGCAATCTCCGCTCACGCTCACGCTTGCCTTGGTGGGGACGGTGGACGGCATTGGCCGCAGGCGCACTACCCACGTCAGCACGGCGCTTTCTTTCTTGCTCCTGCTCTTGGCTGACCCGTACCAAACGGATTTCGTCTTTGCGGACAACTTCTTCCGCGAATGTTTCCTGCTCCGCGAGGGCAATCATTGCAGCAGCAGCCAGCGGCGCACCGAATAGCAAACTGCGACCGTTATAGGTGCTCATCCCGCTATCTCCTTGGGAAAGCCGTTGTGCTCAGACATTTCGATCCTCCGGCTTTGGTAACAGATTGCTCTCTGCCAGCCGTTCGATCAGCGGGCGACCGTCATTCGTGAGCATGTAGGGCACAAACACTGCCTCGAAACTCAGGATGCCGCACTCCACCGCCGTCACTTGTCCCTTCACCCAATCGCGAAGGATCGAATTGATGGCGATTTGGCCCTGCCGGAGTGCCTTGCGCTTATGCTCGTCTGCGCTTGATCGCATACGGAATGTCCAAGGATGGGCTTTCAGGTACATAGACGCCCAGCCGGCCGCACTGGCGCGAAGCTGCACCTGGCGTCCGCGATGGCTAAAGGCCAAAAGCACCTCGTGCTTTTCAAAGTCATCCATGAAGCCGACCGACTCGCATCCGAAACGGCGCAGGATCTTAGTGATCTCCCCGCGCGCCGCATCGCCGCTAGTGGCGTTTTCATATGGCACGCTTTCCTTCTTGCCGTTCATTTCTTCTCCCTCAACGCTTCCAGCGTGCTCACAATCGCCTGCATGGCTCGGATCTCATTCTGTGCCTGCTGTGCCGTCATCTTTCTGGCTTCGACAAGGCGCGGAAATTTCTTCATCCGGTGGTGGACCTCGCGCCGGGCGCAGTTGATTTGATCTTGAAGCGGAATCATCAGGCAGCATCCGCGCTCGCGTCCATACGCCGGACGAGGACGAGGTCTCCGGGGGGCTTTCGTGTGCCGGCAATTACCAGCAGTTCAGCCCGCAGTCGTTCAACACGCCTCAGTAGGTCGCGGTCGATCTGCATTCTCTCGAAGACGGCCCTGTGTGCGTGCAAAACGGTGGTGTGATGTACGCCCCCGAAGTGGCGCGCGATAATGGGCAGCGAGTGCAGGGTTAGCTCGACTGCCAGGTGCATCGCGACCTGACGCTGGTGTGAGTATTTCCAGCGGTGAGTTTTGTCTGTCATGCGGAAAATCGGAATACCCGCATCAGATGCAACCAGTTCCTTTATTTCGTCAATGCGCGGAAGCGGGATGCCAGGTGGTGGCATTTCGACGTATCGCAACCTGTCCCTGACAATCAGCTGGTCGGTTCCCATTCTTTGGTCTCCCGGTTAAAGCGTTCTATTTTCCCGCTCATGCGCTTGCGGATGCCGCGGACCTCTGGTGACAGGGCGGACTTTTTCTTGAGCCCAAGGCGCTTCTTGCGAATGTGGGAAACCTTGGATTTCAGCTTCACGTCCAGTTTGGTCTTGGCCAGATGGCACGCCACGCAAAGAAGTTGCAGGTTTGTCTCGCGATTTTCGCCACCCAAGATGAGCGGAATAATGTGGTCGCACTGAGATGTTGTTAGTGGTGTACGGCACTTGGCGCATAGGTCATTTTGCTTTTCGCATAAGCGATCCTTGACGCGCGTCGGGGGGTGCGCGTTGTCGGTTTTTCCGATCCACTCCGGCAGGGATCTCGCCATCAGGCAGCCTCCGCTTTCGCCAGTTCTTCAGGCGTTACGCCGATAAGGTCGGACAAAACAGTCAGGATCTTGTCCTTGGCCTCCTGAAACTTTTGCTTGTCCATGTCCTTCTCGGACAGGCTCTTGGCCACATAT
>JAKAVI010000170.1 GCA_021817355.1 Pseudomonadota bacterium
CTGCTCCAGGCCGATCATCGTGCCTCGTCCCTATTCTGGCGGGTGAGTTTCACATCAAGTTGCCACAGGCGCAGGCCGTGAATGGCGAAGGCGAGCAGCGCTGTGGGGATGGCCCACAGCGAAAGGCTGAGGGGCGCCACGCGGATACCCAACTGCTGCAGGAAGCCTTTGATCAGGAGAATGGAGCCAACGGCGAGGAAGATATCCTCACCGAAAAAGGCGCCCACATTATCGGCGCTGGCGGCATAGGCGCGGATCAGCAGACGGGATTTCTGGGACAATCTTCCAAGCCTGCTTTCGGCAGCCCCCTCGGCCATGGGGGCAATGAGGGGGCGAACAGTCTGGGCAGGGCCAAACAGCGACAGCAGCCCCAGTGCCGCTGTGATCTGCCGCAGAGCCAGATAGATAACGAGCAGACGTCCGGCGGTGGCTGCAGTCATGCGCGCGACCAGCATGCGGGCACGTTCCTGCAAACCCTCACGCTCCAGCAGCCCAATGACCGGAAGATACTCGGTTGTACGCGAAACATAGCGGCTCTCATTGTAGGCTTTGCCAAAGGTCGCGATGATGGCGAGCGGGCTCTGGTGTGCGGCGATGCCGGTCGCAAGTGCGGCCGCGATAATGACAATCAGCGGATTAACCCGGGCGGCAAACCCGATGATGATCACGCCGATACCGATGAGCGGCCACATTCAACGGCCCTTCAGCTTGGCTTCCACTGCTCGATTGCACAGGCCGTGTAGACGCGCAATGGGGGGCAGCGGAGCAGTTCTTTGGCATTTGTCGCGCAGACGATGGTGCCCGCTCCCTCGCGACGGTTCAGGAGCTGCCGTGATGATTAAATGATTTTCAGGCCTTGGGCGTCGGCCGCCGCGCTGCACGGCAAAGGCGTGCGGCATCCGCCGACGCCGGAGCCTGCGGGAAAGGGCAGGGCGCTCGCGCCAGGCCCGAAGCATCAGGTTCTTCCGGCACAAGTTGGATTTTGCCATAATAATGCTATGGGTATTGCCGGGCGCCGCCATGAGCTTTGCCGGACCCGCAGTCTGTGGCCGGTCAAGGAGGCAGTATTCAGATCGGTATTTTGCGCTGCGGGATGAACCTATATATACGGATCCCCAAGACCTGACGCTTTCGGGATACACCGCGCCGCAATCAGCTGGCGTTCTCGGTGCGTGGCCGGTTGACCTCGCTTGAGTAATGGGCAGTGTGAGCGGCTGCGCTTCCCGACGGATATTCGGATGCTCGCCAGTTTTGTCAGTACCATCGTTCGCATTTCGACGCGGTTTGCGGGCTTCGTTGTGCTCGTGGCGGTGGTGCTCGGTTTGGTCTGCGGCTGGTACACGGTGAGCCATTTTGCGATGGACACCAACAGCGACAACCTCGTTGCTCCCAATACCCTCTGGCGCCAGAACGAAATCCAGTATGACCGCGAGTTTCCGCAGCAGAACAACCTGATCCTGATCGTTCTGGATGGAGCCACCGCCGAGCGCACCGAGGAGGCTGCCACGGCGCTGACCGCAGCCCTGCGCAAGGAGCCGGGATACTTTCGGGATGTCCGCCGGCCGGACAGCGGGCCTTATTTCCGGCGTGACGGTCTCCTGCTGCTGTCGAAGGAGCAGATCCACACGGCCATGCAGCAGCTGATCAAGGCCCAGCCCTTTCTTGGTGGGCTGGCCGCAGATCCCAGCTTGCGCGGTGTGTTGACCACGCTGCAGACCATTTTGCAGGGGGTCACAACTGGGCAGGCCACGCTTGCCTCGCTGGACAGGCCGCTGGCCATCTTCAATCAGACCTTCACCAACGTCCTTGCCCACAAGCCCGCATTTTTCCCCTGGAGCAAGCTCGTGGAATCATCGCCGCACAGCGGGGTTCCAGAAACGCGGGCGTTCATCGAGGTCAAGCCGAAGCTCGACTTTGCGCAGCTGATGCCAGGCAAAAGGGCGACGAACGAAATCCGTCGTGTGGCCCGTGCCCTCCACCTCGATGCCTCGACCGGCGTGCGCGTGCGCCTGACCGGTCCGGTGCCCATGGCTGATGAGGAATTCGCGACCATCATCCAGAACGGCGCGCTGCTTGCCAGTCTGATGATCGGGCTGCTGCTGACGATGCTCTGGCTCGCCTTGCGTTCCAAGCGGATGATCTTGGCGGTCCTTTCGACCATGATCATCGGCTTGGCGGTGACCGCTTCGATCGGGCTCCTCACTTATGGCGCCTTCAACATCATCTCGGTTGCCTTTATCGAGCTCTTTGTGGGACTGGGCGTCGACTTCGGCATTCAGTTCTGTGTGCGCTATCGCCATGAGCGCCGGGTTTACGGAGACCTTGATCCGGCTCTGGTCGCAGCAGGTAAGGGTATTGGCGCCGGCCTTACCCTGGCGGCGCTGGCTGCTGCAGCCGGGTTCTTTTCATTTCTGCCCACCGATTATGCCGGCGTGAAGGAACTTGGCTTGATCGCCGGCGCGGGCATGGTGGTCACCTATGTACTCAGTATCACCGCGCTTCCTGCGCTCCTCAAACTCTTCCGGCCGCACAGTGAACAGACTGAGGTCGGCTGGGCTGCATTGGGCCCGGTCGATGACTTTCTTTGTCACAAGCCCAAGCGCGTCCTGCACACGGCACTGATCATGCTGATTGCCGGCGCTGCACTGATCCCCTTTCTGCGCTTTGATTCCAATCCTCTGGATCTGCGCAACAAGCACACAGAGGCTGTGGCGACCGCGCTTGATCTGATGAAGAACCCCCATACCTCGCCCAACACCATCAATGTTCTGCAACCTTCGCGTAAAGCCGCGGTGGCCCTTGCCGGCAGGCTGGAAAAGCTTCCCCAGGTCAGCCAGGTCCTGACCATCGACAGTTTCTTGCCAGATGAGCAGGACGCCAAGATCGCGATCATCAAGGATGCCGCCAATGTTCTTGGGCCCACGCTCAGCCCGGTCTTCACGCCCCTGCCACCTACGGATGCGCAGACCATAGCCACGCTCAGAGAGGTGGCCGCGGCCCTTTTGGCTGCAGCACCTCACACCAAGTCGCTGAAGGCGGCCAAGGATGCCCGTGCTCTGGCTGCGACCTTGCAACGGCTCGCAGCCGCACCACCTGAGCTTCGGAACGCCGCTGCCACCGCCTTTGTGCCTGGACTGAAGACGCTGCTTGCGCAGCTGCGCCTGGCGCTGTCGCCCTATAAGATCGATTTTGCCGGCTTGCCGGCTTCCCTGAAGGCGGACTGGATTTCGGCCACGGGCCAATTCCGCGTTCAGGCCTTTCCCTCAGGCGATGCAAACAAGGATTCCGTCCTCACCCGCTTCACCGATGCGGTACTGAAGGTGGCACCTAACGCGACCGGAACCCCGATCATCATCCTGGAATCTGGGCGCACGATTGTGCGCGCATTTCTGATGGCAGGGATTTATTCATTCCTGTCCATCGCCATCATCCTGCTGTTTGCCCTGCGCCGCTTCGGTGAGGTGCTGGTGGCGCTGGCCCCGCTCGTGCTCGCCGGGGTCATGACCCTGGCCTCATGCGTGCTGGCCGGGATCGATCTCAACTTCGCCAACATCATTGCCCTGCCGCTGCTGTTTGGCATCGGGGTTGCCTTCGACATCTATTTTGTCATGGCCTGGCGCAGTGGCCAGCGACAGCTGCTGCGCTCTCCCCTGACCCGCGCGGTGGTGATGAGTGCGGCGACCACCGCAACGGCCTTTGGGACGCTGTCGATTTCATCTCACCCAGGCACTGCCAGCATGGGAATTATTCTCATGCTGGCCCTGGGCTGGATCCTGGTGTCGATGCTGCTTGTGCTGCCAGCACTTCTGACCTACGTGCTGCCACACGAAGGTCTGACCCGTCCGCCTGGTACTGTCTGATCGCGCCTTGTGGCTAGCCCTTCAGCGTCCGGTCGGCCATCTGGTCAAGCTTTTTGGTCAGAGCTGCGACACCGCCGCTTTTGAGGGTTGAGGCGAAGTCAGCCCGCCGTGTCGCCACCTCGCTAATGTAACCGTTGAGATAGATATCAACGATGCGCCAACCCCTGGGTGTCTTATGCATGCGGTAGACAAAGGCAATCGGCGCCTTGCCCGGTATGTTCATCTGCGTCGATACGATATCGTCGCCATCACGCTGTGCCACAGTCGGCGTAACCGTAAAGCTCTCGCCGGCATAGCCGTTGAAGCTGCGGGCGTAGTTTGCGGTGGTGAGCCTGCGAAAGGCATCCATCAGGGCAACGCGCTCCTGAGGCGTCATTTTGTCCCAGTACTGGCCAACCGTGAACTGGGTCATCACCGCGAAGTCGAAGGTGTTGCTGACTGCGGGTTCAAGACGGGCAAAACGCCCGTTTATACCCAGCTGTTTGGCATGTTTCATGGTGTAGAGGAGCGCATCATAGAATTCCCGCACCGGCAGCGTCGCCGCCCGGGCTTCCGCAGGGGAAACCTGGCTGGCAGCCGGTGTTTGGCTTTGCGCCAGCGCTATGACGGGGCCCCCCAGGGACAGGCACAATGCCGTCGCCAGCAGGCGGGTTCGGTTTTGAAATCTCATGGCGTCTCCGAAGCGTATGAACCTATATGGGCAGGACCCGGAAAATTTCTACAGGAGGGAACAACCCATAGCGGCTTTGAGCCACGGCTGGGAGTTGTAGATGCGTCCTTGTTTCATCTGGGAAGGGCAAAAATGCGGCCAAGACAAGGAGAAAATCGGCGGCCTGGGTCTTCAGCCTGGAGTAGGACCAGATCCTGGTCGTGTTGCACTTGCGAATATCAAATGAAACTAGCATTTTACCCGAATACTTTAGCCCCTGAATTGCACTTTTGCGGCCTGCAACGGCGGAGGACGAATTGAACACCACACAGTTTGGGGCCACTTCCCGCCCGCGTTCTCAGCACCGCCAGAAAATCATAGGGGGTCTTGTCCTGGCCCTCGGCCTCATTGTCAGCGGCTGTGCCAGCAATTCTCCCAACGCACCCTATGATCCGTATGAGAGCTTCAACCGCAAGGTCTTCAAGTTAAACCTTCAACTTGACCGCAATGTCGCCCGCCCTCTTGCCCAGGGTTACGTAGCGGTGGTTCCCAAGCCGGCACGGGAGGGCGTGCACAACTTTCTGGGTAATCTCGATCAGCCCGTCATTTTTGTTAACAAGGTTCTGCAGGGCGAACCGGATGATGCCGGCGACACGCTGGCGCGGTTCTTTGTCGATTCGACGGTGGGGATCGGTGGCCTCATCAATGTCGCCTCCATGATGGGGATCCCCGATCACTCGACCGATTTTGGCATCACGCTGGGACGCTGGGGGGTCAATCAGGGCCCCTTCCTCATGCTGCCTCTGATCGGCCCGACCACGCCACGCGATCTGACCGGCAAACTCGTCGATATTGGTCTGGATCCCTCGACTTACATCCAGTACCGCAGTAGCCTTTATTACGGTCTCGGTGCGGGTTTCCTCGGCATCCTCGATGCCCGAGCCGAGCGACTGGGACAGGTGGAAAGTCTGGAACAGACCTCGCTCGACTTCTATGCGACCACCCGAAACCTCTACCTGCAGTACCGTGCCGCGAAGGTAAATCGCGGCAAACCCAACATTCAGAATCTGCCAAATTTCTGAAACGAGGGTATTTCATGCGGGCCTGCCGCGGGCACGATCGCCCGGTGGCCCGCTTTGGCGCACGTCAAGCCCGAGGATGGTGCGCGGCGGCCGCCGTCAGCTTTCCCGTGCAAGCAGAAATTTCGGCAGAGCGACAAGTTCCGCGGCCGTTGTGCCATAGGGACGCAGGAGTTCGATGGCATGGTCTGCAAGCTCGGTGGCCTTAGTCCGTGCGGCGTCCACACCCCATAGGGAGACGAGCGTGGCCTTGCCCGCGGCGGCGTCCTTTCCTACCGCTTTGCCGGCTTTGTCCGCGGTTGAAAGCACGTCGAGAAGATCATCGGTGATCTGGAAGATCAGCCCGATGTCACGCGCATATGTGCGCAGCCGCGTCACCTCGTCCGGGCGCGCCTGGCCGAGTATGGCGCCTGCCGTGCAGCAAAATTCAAACAGAGCGCCGGTCTTCATCTGTTGCAGCAAGACAATCTCGTCGGCGCCAAAGGCGCGCTGCGCCGCCAGCATGTCGACCATCTGTCCCCCGATCATCCCGTCACGTCCTGCTGCCTTCGCCAATTCTTCGACCAGCCGGCAGCGTACACCAGGATCAGGATGTGTGGGTTCTGCCGCCAGGATCTCGAAGGCGACAGTCAAAAGGGCATCACCCGCCAGAACTGCGGTCGCTTCATCGAAGGCGCGATGGGTGGTAGGGCGGCCACGACGCAGATCATCATCATCCATGCAGGGAAGATCGTCGTGAACCAGCGAATAGGTATGCAAGCATTCAATGGCGGCGCCGACGCGAAGGGCGCGGGAAGGCTCGACGGCGAACAGCTTGGCGCTCTGGCTGACGAGAAACGGACGCAGGCGCTTTCCACCCGCAAAAAGAGCGTAGCGCATGGCGTCGTGAATGCGCCCGTGCAATGCCTCAGAGGCTGGAACCAGACGTTCCATCTCGCCTTCCACCGCTCCTGATGCGGCTTTGAGGACCTCTAACATGTCGACGGACGCGCCCGCGTCCCCGTTTACACCCGTCATGATGTTTCCCTGATTGGCTGGATGGTCTCTGTGTGGCTGGAGCGAGCAGGCTGTAGAGCAAATCCTCCACCGCTGCTACGCCAAAACGGATGCCTCTGTCGATCCGACTTGTCTCACGCCTGCAGCACAATCGCGGCATGCTCCCAGTACCGTCGACAGCGCAGGACGCCGCTCGCGGAGACGTCGGAGTGTTCTCGCTCGGCCATGTTACCTCAGCTCTGTGACGGGGCAGCTGGGCCGCGGCCGCCTGTATGCGTTGGCCTGCGCCTGCGCTGTCAGTTGATCGCCTTGTGGCCACGCTATTACCCATACTTCTTATATGGTTGAGATGGGCAGGCCAAGCGGGCAGGGCGGATTGCGAACCTGAGGCCTCGCCCTGCCGATATGAACAAGTATTTGATTCTATTTAAAATAGCAGGATGAGGCAGGTCGTCTTCAAGATTCGTTCGCGGGCTGTTGGCGGTGGCCTCCCAGCGGTGTCACCCCCGACCGGCAGGAGGCCGCACACGAGCTTTGCAAGATTGCCGACATTGTTCTAGTAGTCGGGCCCGTACAGCTCCAACTCCAACCGCCTGCGCGAGATCAGCGATGAAAGCGGCGTTCCGAGTTATCTCCGCGCCAGCGCTGCAGCACCTGACCCCGCTTGGCCAATTGGCAAGCAGATGGGAAAACTGACCGCTGGTGCCGCGGCGTTTGAGGGGCAGGAAGTGGATGAGATCGCGATCGGGTGTGACCGCGACCCGGAGCTGGAAGAGAGTCAGATGGATGGCAAAGGGGAACCCAATCGCCTTTCGTCGTCCAGCAAGACTCAGAACATAACCGAGCGT
>JAKAVI010000242.1 GCA_021817355.1 Pseudomonadota bacterium
TGTCGAAGTACCAGTGGTAGGGCGGTACATCATTATTTCTATAAGGACCGGGAAAGCCGCCACCGATGTCGAGGGCCTCGATCCTGACCCCTGCCAGCGTCGCGGTACGCCGGGCCATTTCGATGGCCTGCGCGTAGGAGAACGGTGACAGGCATTGTGATCCGACGTGGAAGGTGAGGGCGGGTTTAGCCCCTGCGTCGACAACCCGACGCAGCAGCCGTGCGGACTCCTGCGGTGGCGTCCCGAACTTGCTCGACAGCTCCAGCACCGCCCCGCCCAAGGGTGTTGCGATACGGACGAAAATGCGCAGCCGCTTGGGATCTCTGGTCTCGGACAGGAGCTTGTCCAGCTCGAAATCGCAGTCGACGACATAATCCGTAACGCCATAGCGGTGAAAGGCATCTCTGGCCGCACCCGGCAGGCGCACCGGCGCCATAAAATGACAATGGGCGTCGGGAAAGCGCGCCTTGATGAGCTCGACCTCCCGCAATGAGGCGGTATCGAAATGGCGGATACCAGCGGCCCACACCAGATCAAGCACCTGGGGGGCGGGATTAGCCTTGACCGCGTAAAGGGCATCGCCAGGAAAGCTGTCGAGAAAGCGCCGGGCGGCAACGCGGAACTTTTCCGGGTACAGCACATAGACTGGTTCAACCGGGGTCTGGGCAATGATATCCCTGATCGAGGCGAAGGCCGGGATCGCCTCGCCATGCACGGGCTGCATAGTCATGCACGCCCCTCCTGACGGGGTAATGTTCCGGCCCCAAATAGGGGCGCCGGGGCTGAGGGTCAAGACAGAAGCTGCTGGCCGCCGTCTTCTTGCGGCCAAGACTGCGACCTTGGTCCGCTTGGAGAGCGGAGGTATTAGATCCTATACTTGCCAAGAGTTGCGCGACCAGCGAGAGGTTCCGCTTATGAATGTTAAAAAACGCCGGCGTTTGGCCTTCGCGGTAGCGCTTCTGGTCGCTGCCAGCGGCGGCACGTGGCTGGTTCTCAATGCCCTTGGTCCCAACGTGTTGTATTTTTACAGTCCGAGTGAAATTCAAAAAGAGCATGTGCGTCCGGGTGTGGACTTTCGCATCGGCGGGCTTGTCGCCCGCGGGAGCGTCATCCACGGCAGGGGTGCGGCGGTCACATTCAAGGTTACCGATGGCAAGGCAACCGTTCCGGTAGACTTCGATGGCGTGCTTCCGGATCTGTTCCGTCAGGGTCAGGGCATCGTTGCCATTGGCAAACTCAATGACAGCGGTACCTTCATCGCAAGCCAAGTTCTGGCCAAGCACGATGCGCGGTACATGCCGCCAGAGGTTGAGGCTGCACTGAAGAAGACGGGGCGTTGGCGTGCGTATGCTGATCCCAACGGAATGATCAAGGCAAAGGCTGGCTTATGACCGGTGAACTCGGACAACTGGCGCTGACCCTCAGCATGGCGCTCGCATTGGTGCAGTCAATTTCTGGCCTTGTTGGAGCGCAGCCCAATGCCGTGCGCGCCCGCGCGATGGCTTCAGGGGCGGCGCTGGGCTTTTTTGTCTTCATCGCGCTGGCATTCGGCTGCCTGACCTATGCGGCCGTTACCAACGATTTTTCCATCCTGAACATTGCGCAGAACTCGGCAGTGAATAAGCCGTTGCTCTACAAGATCACCGGCGTCTGGGGTGATCACGAAGGCTCCATGCTGCTGTGGCTGCTGGTCCTTGGTATCTTCACTGCAGCCATGACTGTGCTGCAGCGCGGGGGAGATCGGCTAACCAGTGCCGCTCTGGGCGTTCAGGGACTGCTCGCCTTGGCGTTCGCAGTCTTCACCCTGTTCACCTCCAATCCCTTTCTTCGCCTTGATCCACCGCCGTTCCAGGGCAATGGTCTTAATCCCCTCCTGCAGGATCCTGGCCTCGCCCTGCATCCGCCGATGCTCTACATCGGCTATGTGGGTCTTTCGGCGACCTTCTCCTATGCGGCTGCGGCACTCATCACTAAGCTTGCAGATGCGGCCTGGGCGCGCGCGGCGCGGCCGTTCATGCTGGCCGCGTGGATCGCACTTACGCTTGGCATCACCTTGGGAAGCTGGTGGGCCTATTATCAGCTGGGCTGGGGTGGCTTCTGGTTCTGGGATCCGGTGGAAAATGCCGCCTTGATGCCGTGGCTTCTGGCCACTGCGCTGCTGCATTCGGCGCTTGCGACCGAGCGTACCGGAGCTTTCAAGACCTGGACCTTGCTGCTGGCGATAGGAGGGTTTTCGCTCAGCCTGATCGGCACCTTCCTGGTGCGCTCGGGAATCCTGTCGTCGGTTCATTCCTTTGCCACCGATCCGGAGCGCGGTTCCTATATTCTCATGATGCTGGTGCTGGCGATTGGCGGCGCATTGGCTTTGTTTGCCTGGCGTGCGCCGCAAATGGAGGGCGGTGCGGAATTCGACGTAGCAAGCCGGGACACCACGCTCCTCATCAACAATGTGTTTTTGGTTGCGGCCACTGCGACGGTGTTTATCGGCACGCTCTATCCCTTGGCATTGCAGGCCTATAACGGCGCCAAGATCAGCGTGGGGCCGCCTTATTATGCCATTACCTTTGCGCCCATCTTCGTGGCCATGATGGTGTTGCTGCCATTTGGGCCGCGTCTGGGCTGGCGTCGCGGAAATTTCCGTGATGCGATGCGCACGCTGTTGCCAGCGATGGCGATGGCCGGGATTGCCTTTGTGGTGGTGCTGGCGGTGGTGGCACCGCGCTCGGTCGCGGCGGCCGGAGCCTTTGCGCTCGCAGTGTGGGTCATGTGCTCCAGCGTGCTTGATCTGGTGAAGTCTCGCCCCATCCGTGCGTTGCCCTTGTCGCGGTGGGCATCTGTTCTGGCCCATTTTGGTCTTGGCGTGACGCTGATCGGGATCACGGGGACCACCGTATGGCGGGTGAGCGCCCTTGAGGTGCTTGGCCCGGGCCAGTCGATGAAGGTCGGCGGATATACCCTGACGCTCAAGCGGGTAGAGCCGATCAAGGGGCCGAATTTCGAGGCGGAGCGGGCGGTGGTCGATGTCAGCAGGGGAGGCCGCCATATCGCGACGATGGGACCGGAAAAGCGCAGCTTCCCGCTTCAGGGGGTGGCGACGTCCGATACCGCCATCCACACTACCGGGTTGTCTGACCTCTATCTGGCTCTGGGGGATGAGCGCAGTGGTGGGCGCTGGACCTTGCGCGCCTATGAGAATCCTCTGGCGCCCTGGATCTGGTTCGGCGGCGGGTTCATGGCATTGGGAGGGTTTGCGAGCCTGGCCATGCGGCTACGGCGGCGCGCAACGGTCGCAATGACCGAGGCCCAAGGAGTGCCGGCGGAATGAGGCAGTGGATCGCGGCACTGGCGCTTTCCCTATGTTCGGTGTTGGTCAGCCCGGCGCTGGCCAATCCCCACCTGCCGCCACAGATCGAGGACCGCAACGGGCCGGACCATCTGGCCAATCCGGTACTGGAGGCGAGGGCGGTGGCGCTGCAAAAGCAGTTCCGCTGCGTCGTATGCCAAGGTGAGAGTCTCAACGAATCCGATGCGCCTCTGGCGGCAGATCTGCGCCGGCTGATTCGCAAGAAAATCCTGGAAGGGCAGTCAAACCGCCAGATAACGGCCTATCTTGTCTCCCGCTATGGCGACTTTATCCTCATGAAGCCGCCGCTGATGCCTCAGACCTACGCTTTGTGGTTTGGCCCGGCATTCATTCTCGTGGTCGCCGCCGGGGTTGCCGGAACCGTGGTCGTGAAGGCCCGCAGGCGGGCGCAGGGTGCCGCCCAATAGCTGCAGCTGTCGGGAATGTGATTGGACCCAGGAAGGGTTCGATTGTAATGTATAAGTAATCTATTATACATAATCAGTTAAGTTCATCGCGATATGGACAGGCTGGGATGTGATCGCACCTGCGGGCGAGGTCACCTCCCGCAGGAGAGGTTGATGATCGATCATCTGGATGAGGCCCAGCGCGCAGCGCCGGAACATGCGCGGGGCATAGAGGCACACAGTGCGACTGCGCCTGTAAGAATTTGCCCCCCTGGACGGCCAGTGTTCATGATTCTGTTCCTCGCCTTCGCGGCGTCAGGGCTCGCCGCATTCGCCCCGCAGGCATCGGCCGGTGCCACGCATCCTCTGGAGGCCGGAGACGCTCATCCTCACATGCGTGATCAGCAGCTGGCCGATAATCTGTCGGAGGGGTCCGTGCCCCATTTTTGGAATAGGGGCGCGCCTTTCAGTTTCGCCGATCTTGTCGCGCGTGTTGCGCCAAGCGTGGTGACGGTTACCGTCGACGAGAAGATGAAATCCGAGCCTCAGATATCCGCCCAGAGCCTGCCTGCTCCTTTGCGCAAGTTCTTCCGTGAAATGCCGCATCCGCAGCATCCCATCGCGATGGGCTCGGGCTTCATCATCGATCACTCGGGTGACATCGTTACCAACAATCATGTCGTTGCCAACGCCCGCAAGATCACGGTCAAGCTCAAGGACGGACGCAAGTTTGTCGCCAAGCTGCTGGGGACCGATCCAGCAACTGACATTGCGCTGCTCAAGATCAATGCCGGCAAACCCTTGCCCGCGGTTCAGTTTGCCAATGATCGCAATGTGCGGGTGGGTGATTGGGTGATCGCGGTGGGTGACCCCTTTGGTCTCTCCAACACGGTCACTGCCGGAATCGTTTCGAGCCTTGGACGTACGATCGGCAGCGGTCAATACACCAACTTCATCCAGATCGACGCCCCGATCAATCGCGGAAATTCCGGTGGACCTGCGTTCGATATCGAGGGCAAGGTGATCGGTATGAATACGATGATCTACTCCCCGAGCGGCGGTAGCGTCGGCATCGGCTTTGCGATTCCCTCCTCAACCATTCATGCTATCGTGGCGCAGCTCAAGGTACACGGGAAAGTCTCGCGCGGCTGGCTGGGCGTCGAGATCCAGGATTTCACACCTGAAATGGCCGCCAGTATCGGCAAGCCCGATCTCACCGGAGCGATTGTAGCGAGAGTACTTCCCCACAGCCCAGCAAGACAGGCGGGATTTCGCCAGGGTGATGTCGTGCTGGCGCTCAATGGCAAATCGGTACGCGACAGCCGCGATTTAACCCAGCAGATCGCGAACATCTCCGCAGGTCAGCTCGCCCGGTTCACTGTCCTGCGGGGCAAACATGTTCAACGTCTTACGGCGCGAATTGCCTTGCGTCAGCCGCAGGTTCTGGCCCGTTACACCAAGCCGGACAATACGATAAAGCCGACCCTGACAGCGATGGGACTTGGCCTGGCCGAGGTCACGCCACTGCTGCGCCGCCACTTCAATCTCGATGCCAGCGCTGATGGTGTTGTCATTACCAAGGTCAACCCCAACGGCGATGCGGCGGACAAGGGAATCGAGCCTGGAGATGTCATTGTCTCCATCGGTGAACATAAAGTTCGCACACTGGCGCAGGTAGAGCAGGCGATCAACCGCGCCAAACAGCTCGGGCGTAACAGTATCTTGGCTTTGCTGATGACGCAGGTAGGTGAACGCTTTGTCGCACTCACCATGGATCAGAAGGGCTGAAATATGGCTACGGCGGCGCGATGTGGAACAGGTCTTGTGAAGTCGCTGGAACCCAAGCGGCCGGGAAAGTCCCAAAAGCTGGTCTTGGAAAGAGGATGATGTGGTCATGCGTATTCTGGTAGTGGAAGACGATTTGGAAGCTCAGCGGTACCTCGTCAATGGCCTCAAGGAGGCTGGCCATGTCGTCGACGACGCGGCGGACGGAGAACTCGGTCTTACCCTGGCACTCTCGCGACCCTATGATGTAGCCATCATCGATCGCATGCTGCCGCGCATGGATGGCCTTAAGATGGTGGAAGAGTTGCGCGAACACTCGAACGTCACGCCCGTGCTGTTCCTTTCGGCACTCTCGGACGTTGATGACCGCGTCAAGGGATTGAAGGCAGGCGGCGACGATTACCTCACCAAACCTTATGCGTTTGTTGAACTGCTGGCGCGTCTCGATGCCTTGATGCGCCGCCGCCAGCCTGGAGCGGTCAAGACGTTGTTGCAAGTTGGAGATCTTGAGCTCGATCTTCTGACCCGGACCGCCCGGCGCGGCGATGTCGATATCGACCTGCAGCCCCGCGAATTCCGCCTCCTCGAATATCTCATGCGGCATGCGGGGCAGGTGGTAACCCGCACCATGTTGCTCGAGAGCGTCTGGGAATATCACTTCGATCCCCAGACCAATGTCATCGACGTGCACATTTCCCGTCTGCGTGCCAAGATCGATAAGGGGTTTGACGTGCCTCTGCTGCACACCGTTCGTGGTGCTGGTTATATGATCCGGGCGCGCGGCTGAGTTGCTGTTGTGGAGGAACGCTCGGCGAGCGCATGGCGGGACGCAGATCATTCCCCCTACGACGTGCAGACCCGGCCGCAGACCTGGCGTATTGGTCTCCTGCGCACCGTCGCCTTCCGCATTGTACTGCTTTACGTCGCCCTCTTTGCCATCTCCACGACGGCAATCCTCGCCTTCACCTATTGGAACACCAAGCGCGCCCTTGACTCGGAAACCGACTCTATCATTTCAGCAGAGCTTTCGGCTCTTGAAGGCCAATATCAGGAGCTGGGACTTGTCGGTCTGATCAACGCGCTTAATGTGCGCTCGGTGCGTGGTGGTCAGATGCTTTATGTGCTGACCGACCAGCGATTCCGGAGGATCGCGGGAAATCTCGACGGCTGGCCGCAGGTCCGGGCGCGCGAAAGTGATTATCAGAACTTCAAATATGACCGCAACGGACAGACCCGCCATGCCAGAGGGTTTGTCTTCAATCTGACCGGGGGGCTGCACCTATTGGTGGCCCGAGATATTCACGAACAGTATGAAAGTGAGCGCCTGTTTACCACAGCGCTGCCGTGGTCGGTGGGGTTACTGCTGTTGCTGGCGCTTGGAGGAGGAGTTCTTCTTAGCAGCGACCTGCTTCGGCGCCTCGATGTGATCAACTCCACGAGCAAGGTGATCATGGCCGGAGATTTGACCCGTCGTGTACCAGTGTCGCGGGCCCACGATGAATTTGATCTCGTGGCTTCCAACCTGAATTCCATGCTCGACCGCATCGAGCAGTTGATGAAGGGTATGCGCGAGGTAACAGATTCAGTTGCCCATGATCTGCGCTCGCCGCTAAACCGCCTGCGCAACCGCCTTGAATCTGCTGCAACGCGACTGGACCCGGACACCCATACGGCAGCAGAAATCGATGCGGCGATCGCCGAAACGGATCACCTCATCGCGACCTTCAATGCGCTTCTGCTCATCGCTCAGGCTGAAGCCGGTGTGGTACGCGAAGCCATGACGCTGGTGGATCTTTCCAGCGTTGTGGAAGGCGTCGCCGAGCTCTATGCGCCGGTGGCTGAAGAGAAGGGGATAGAGCTCGCCGTCGATCTGAGCGAGC
>JAKAVI010000183.1 GCA_021817355.1 Pseudomonadota bacterium
CCGAGGGCATGATGGTGTTCTGCGAGCATGGCAAGGCGCCTGATGCGGCGGCCTATCGCTGGCAGCAACGCCTTGAACCGATGTGGCGACGCATCGGTGGCGGCTGTCATCTGACCCGCGCTGTGCCCGAACTCATCGAGGCCGGCGGCTTTCGCATCGCGGATATGGAAACGATGTACCTGCCCGGCACACCCCATTTTGCCGGCTTCAATTACTGGGGTACGGCAAAGCCTCGCTAGCCCTTGGCCTGGCGGCGCCAACCAGGAGCAGCTCTGGTGGCTGATTAACGCTCGACGTTCCAAGGGCGAGGCTCTTACTATGACAGGGGGGCGCGCCAGCGCCTCTTGATCGTTCAACCCGACTGCAGGATTGCCGTGACAGCAGCACGCAATGCCCAGCGAGCGCTTGCGCGCGGGGTGGCCGCACTCGAGGCCGGACGCCCCGCACAAGCCGTCCCCCACCTGCGCACGGCGCTCGACCTCGCGCCGCAGAACGTCGGCGCGGCAAGCTTCATGGGCTGCGCCCTGACGCGCCTGGGCCGAGCGACGGAGGCCGGGCCCTTCATTCTGGGCGCCGTGCGCGCTGCTCCGGGCGAACCCAAGTGGCGTCTGCACCTGGCCGAATGGCTATTGGCGCAAAACCGGGCCGGTGAGGCCGAGAGGGAAGTTCTGGAGCTGTTGCGGCACCTGCCGCAAAGCGGGACGGCCTTGGCACTGCTCGGCGATGCACAGGCCGCGCAAGACAAAAGGGCCGCGGCGCGGGAGGCCTATGGGCGGGCCTTGAGCTTGTCCGAGGCTGATCCCGTCGTCACCGTCAAGCTTGCCCGCATGATCGCTGCGATGGGCGACATCGCCGGGGCCTGGGCGCTCATCGGGAGGATCCACGGTGACACCAGTGAAGCCTTCTTGCGCCTGAAAGCCGACCTCCTGGTCCTGGAGCGCAATTGGCCGGCCTTGCGCGCGCACGCCGAAGCCTGGCGCAAGGCCCAACCGGAAAGCCCGGCTGCCGCGCGCATGCAAGCCGCGGCCGCCTTCGAACTGGGCGATTTCCGGCTGGCCCGCAGCGCTACGCGCAAAATGCTCGCCCTGGCGACGCCCACCAGCGCCGATTGGGCGGCCTATGGCCAGATCTGCCTCCAGCTCAATGATTTTGATGAGGCCGAACGGGCCTTTGCCCAGGCTGCCAGGCTGGCGCCGCAGGACCCAGCACTGCTCGCAGGCAGGGCACGGCTCTTGACCTTTCAGGGCCGCCTCGAAGACGCTGAGGCAGCCTGTCGGGCCGCACTGGCCCGCGATCCAGCCCGCGCTGATACTTACTGGTTGCTGGCACTTTTGAGCCGTGGACGCTTCCGGCGCGAGGAACTTGATGCGCTAAAAGAGCTCACACAGCAGAGCGCACGCCCCCCCGATGACCGCGCAATGGCGGGACTTGCGCTGGGCCACGGGCTGGAGGCGGCAGGTGACATCGAAGGGGCCTGCGCGGCCTATGACAGCGCCCATGCGCAAAAGCGCGAAATCGCCCGCCGCGAAGGCTATGGCTACGATGCAGCTGAGAGCGAAGCACGCTTCGCCCGCATTGTGGAGCTCTTTGCAGCGCCACCACCTGAACGCGCGCCCATCAAGGGCCCGCGGCCGATCTTCATCTTCGGCATGCCCCGTTCAGGCACGACCCTGACCGATGCCGTCCTTGCCGGCCATCCCATGGTGCAGGATTGCGGCGAACGCGTCGTGCTCGAGCTGCGTCTGAACGAGATCCTGCGCCGTCAGGAGCTGAAACTGCCTCCCCTGGCCGAACTCCAGCAGTGGGCGCGGGACTATCTTGCCGACATCGCGCTGCGCCCGGGTACCGCTTACGTCATCGACAAGAATCCGCTGAATTTTCAGGCCGCCGGGCTCATCGCGCAGATGTTCCCCAATGCCATCATGATCGAGCTTCGGCGCAATCCCCTGGAAGTGGGCCTCTCCATCTGGCGACACGAGTTCAGCAAGGGCTGGACCTTCACCACCAGCCTCAGCGACATCGGCCATTTCTATGGTCAATACGCAAAACTGGCAGCGCATTGGCAGCGTGTGCTCGGGCCGCGGCTGGTGACACTGCAGTATGAGGAGTTCGCGGCCAATTTCACGCACGCAGCCCCTCAGCTGCTGGCCCGCATCGGCCTCGACTGGCACGAGGCCTGCGGTGACTTTTCGCGACCGCGCCCGCCCATCGCAACACTGACCGCAGTACAGGTTCGCGATGCCGTCAGGCCAGCGGCACCGCGCGCCCCACGTTTCGGGGCTTATCTGGACCCATTGCGGGCCGCCCTTTTGGCGGCCAGTGTCGATCTCAACACGGGCATATGGCAGGGCACCAAATCCCGCGCACCCTAGGCCTGGTACCAGCACGACCAACACCAGGCCGGTTGCGCGCTGATCACCGATCGCCCCGTTTGTGGCCTATCCCCTCGCCCGGTTCTGCGCCAGATCATAAGGTCCACCCTTGGTGATGGCCCGCCCATAGGCAGGACGGCTCTGCATGCGGGCCCGATAGTCGCGCAGCAGCGGATATCCCTCAAGAACATCTCCGGCCGCCTCGAGCACAAACAGCAACTGGATATCGGCACCCGTCAGCCCGTCACCGACAAAATAGCTGCGCCCCTTGAGCGCGTTCTCCATATACCCAAAGTGATTGGCGATCTCGCTGTCGATGCGCGGGCGCAGCGGCGCCGCCCCCTCACCCAGCGTGCCGGCGTAAAGTGCCAGCATCAAAGGCAGCATGGCCGAGCCTTCGGCATAATGCATCCACTCGACATATTTCCAGTACTCGGCTGTTCCATGCGCCGGCCTGAACCTGCCCTTGCCATAGACATCGATCAGATATTCGACGATGGCGCCGGATTCGGCAATGATCGTGGCCCCATCCTCCATCACCGGCGACTTGCCGAGCGGATGCACCTGTTTGAGTTCGGGCGGCGCCAATGGCACCGGGCTTTGGCGCTGATAGCGAATGATCTCGTAGGCAAGTCCCAGCTCTTCGGCCAGCCACAAAATACGCTGTGACCGTGAATTATTGAGATGATGGATCTTGATCAACGGATGCTCCTTGTTCAGTTGCGGGCGGCTCGCCACATCGGCCATAACATTGGGCCATCGGGGATCTTGATCTGCCCGGTCAACTCGAAGCCAAAGCTGCGATAGATCGGGATGTTCGTTTCCTTCGACGATTCGAGATAGGCGGGAAGCTTCTGGGCATCGATCATCGCCAGCCGCCGGCGCATCAGCCGTCCGGCAAAACCCTTGCCCTGATGTGCAGGATCGGTGCCGATAACCTGCAAATACCAGTGAGGCTCCTTGGGATGCTGGCGTTCAACCACATCCATGCTTGCCATCACCCGCAGCGCTCCGGTACCGAACACCCCGAGCAGCTCGGGCCCATGGACGATGTATTGCCACCAGTGGACATGCCATTGGCCGGGCGGGCGCCACAGTGAAGCCGCTTCATAGCCTTCCGTCACATCACACGAGCCAAGCGGCTGCGCCAGCTTGAACAGCAGACGGAAAAGGCGCGGCATCACGACCGGACGGGTACGCGGGTCCGACAGCAAATGGCACATCATCGGATCGTCATGGAAAGCCCGGGCCAAAGAGCCAGACAGCGCCAAGCTGTCAGACGCCACTGCCTCACGCGCTCCAGCCGTGTTCATCTCGCTCACCATAAAAGCTCCAGCCCATCCGTCCCTGGCCCGGCGCGAGCCCGGTGATCAAATGCTAGTTGAGGGCCGCGCGCAACGAAAGCCCTTCGCCATCTTCACCCCCCGCAAAGCTAGCGATTGAGTTCACGCATCGCCTTGTCAAGGCCGTCCAGGGTCAGCGGGAACATGCGATCGGAAATGATCTGCCGGACGAGGCCGATCGACGGCGTGTACTCCCAATGCTTTTCTGCAACCGGATTGAGCCACACCAGATGCGGATAAATCTGCGCGCAGCGGTCGAGCCATACCGCGCCCGGCTCTTCGTTCCAATGTTCGACCGAGCCGCCCGGATAGGTCAGCTCATAGGGGCTCATCGTGGCGTCGCCGACGAAAATGACCTTGTAGTCATGAGGAAACTTGTGCAGCACATCGAAGGTAGGGTTCTTCTCATTATGACGGCGCCGGTTGTCCTTCCACACCGCCTCATAAAGGCAGTTGTGGAAGTAAAAAAACTCCATGTGCTTGAACTCGGTGCGCGCCGCGGAGAACAGCTCCTCACAGAGCTTGATATAGGCGTCCATCGAACCGCCTATATCAAAGAAGATCAGGACCTTGACGGTATTGTGCCGCTCCGGCACCAGCTTCAGGTCAAGATAGCCCTTGCTGGCGGTGTTGTGGATGGTGTCTGGCAGATCGAGTTCGGTCTCGGCGCCCTGGCGGGCCCATTTGCGCAGCCGGCGCAATGCCACCTTGATATTGCGCGTTCCCAGCTCAATGGAATCGTCAAGATTCCTGTACTCGCGCTTGTCCCATACTTTCACCGCCCGGCCCTGGCGTGACTTGTCCTGACCGATCCGGATACCTTCGGGATTATACCCCGAATTGCCGAAGGGCGAGGTGCCTCCCGAACCGATCCATTTGTTGCCGCCCTCATGGCGGGACTTCTGCTCCTCGAGACGCTCCTTCAGCGTCTCCATCAGCTTGTCCCAGCCCCCCAGAGCCTCGATCTGCTTCTTTTCCTCTTCGGTAAGAAATTTTTCCGTGAGCGCCTTCAGCCATTCTTCCGGGATCTGGGCAATCTCGCTGGCATCAAGGTTCTCAAGCCCCTTGAACACATGGCCAAATACCCGGTCAAACTTGTCGAGGTTGCGCTCATCCTTGACCAGCGCCGCACGTGACAGGACGTAGAACTCATCGACCTTAAGATCGATGACCCCGCGCTCGAGCGCCTCCATCAGCGCCAGATATTCCTTGAGCGTCACCGGCACCCGGGCAGAACGCAATTCCTCGAAGAACTGAAAGAACATGGCAGGCGACCCTCATGGCAATGCGCGTAGTACCAAGCCTAGCCTCGATCCTTTGCAGGCGCCATTGCGCTGTTTGCGTTCACGGTCCGGCAGGGGGCGAGCCCGCGGCGTGACGGGGCCGAAGCGCGGCAAGGCCAGGACCAAAGACCCAATCCAGAAACACCGTCTTGGTGGCATCATCCCTTGGTGAGGCATACTCACTAATCACCTCCACCACCCAGCCCCGTATCGGCGCGCTCGCATAGCTGACACGATAATGCAGGTTCTCCAGATGGGAGGTTTCATAGGTCCGGCTGAACACGGGCAGCACCCGTCCGGCCGCAGCAAAGGAGAGGTTTTTCTGTGCAACGACCCTGCCCCCACTGCCTGCTTCCTGGGAAAACTGACCGGCCAGCAAACCAGGCCCGTCGAACTGTCCGTCAAGCGGGAGAATACGCACAGTACCGTAAATCCCGTCGAGGGCGTAATAGCTGCAGAAGACCCGCTTCTGGCTCACGCTGCTCTGACCTGCCGCATCCCGGATGTAGGGCCCGATCCTGTCCGGACAGACAAAGCCCGAGGCACGCGCGATACGCCCGTCATGGGGGCCATCACGGAATGCCCCAAGCGCAACCGTTGCGCCGCGGGCACTGGCAAGGGCGGTACTCACAAGCGCCAGGGCCCAGAGCACAAGCAGCCGTCTGACCATTACGACCGACTCTCGCGCCGCGCCAGGAACGCCAGACGCTCGAACAAGTGCACGTCCTGCTCATTTTTGAGCAGCGCGCCATGCAGTGGCGGGATCAGGCGCGTCGGATCTTTTTCCTTGAGCGCCTCCGGCGGCACGTCTTCGTTCAGCAGCAGCTTGAGCCAGTCCAGCAGTTCGCTGGTCGATGGCTTCTTCTTGAGCCCGGGAACATCGCGGATCTGATAAAAGACATTGAGCGCTTCGGACACCAGCTTCTGCTTGATGCGGGGGTAATGCACATCGACGATCTGCTGCATCGTCTCGCGATCGGGAAACTTGATGTAATGGAAGAAACAGCGCCGCAGAAAGGCGTCCGGCAGTTCCTTCTCGTTGTTGGAGGTGATGAGAATGATCGGCCGCTGGTCCGCCTTGATGGTCTCACCGGTCTCGTAGACGAAGAACTCCATGCGATCCAGTTCGAGCAGCAGGTCGTTGGGAAATTCGATGTCGGCCTTGTCGATCTCGTCGATCAGCAGCACCGGACGGGCCTTGCTTTCGAAGGCCTCCCAGAGCTTGCCTTGCTTGATGTAGTTCTTGACGTCCTTGACCCGTGGATCGCCGAGCTGTGAATCGCGCAGGCGCGTGACCGCATCATATTCGTAGAGGCCTTGCTGCGCCTTGGTGGTGGATTTGACATGCCAGGTGATGAGCGGCGCGGACAGGGCATCGGCCACCTCATAGGCCAGCTGGGTCTTGCCGGTTCCCGGTTCCCCCTTGATCAGAAGCGGCCGTTCCAACGTGATCGCCGCGTTAACGGCGATCCTGAGGTCGTCGGTCGCAACATATTTATCCGTACCTTGAAATCGCTGGGCGCTCATGCCGTGATCCTTTGAAATAGCGGTATGGCAAGCCTAGGTGTCCGGGAGGGAGCGCGCAAGGCCAGCGCCGGGGCGATGGCGCAGCTGATTGCGGATTTCATCGGGCGTACGACCCTGTTCCCGCAATGCCCGCAGGGTTACACCATGATCGCGCTTGGAAAATTTGCGCCCCTCAGCATCCAGTAAAAGTTCATGATGGGCGTAAGACGGCGTCGCCAGATCCAGCAGCGCCTGCAGCAGACGCTGAACATGTGCCGTGGCAAAGAGATCATGCCCCCGGGTGACGAGGCTGACACTCTGGGCCGCGTCATCCACAACCACCGCCAAATGATAGGAGGCGGCCCGATCGCGGCTGGCCAGAACGATATCGCCAAGACGCATCGGCTCGGCCGCAATATGGCCATGCTCACCACCTGGCCCCCGTCCCCGTTCCTCAAACGCGAGCGCACCGGTTAGGCGGACCGCCTCCTCGACGTCGAGACGCAAGGCATAGGCCTCGGCGCGCATGCGCAAGCCAGCCTCCTGTCGCGACAGGCTACGACAGGTTCCGGGATAAAGCGGTCCATCCGGACCGTGGGGCGCCGAGAGGCTGCGGGCCACCTCTTGCGCAATGTCCTTGCGCGAGCAGAAGCAGGGATAAACCAGCCCAAGTTCGTCCAGACGCTTTAGCGCCGCTTGGTAGCTCAAAAGGCGTTCGGATTGGCGAAGGACCGGTCCGTCCCAGCCCAACCCGAGCCAGCGCAGGTCCTCATAGATGGCGGCCTCAAAATCAGGCCGGCATCTCGTGGCATCGATGTCCTCGATGCGCAGCAAGAACCGTCCACCGTGCGCACGCGCCGTATCATGGGCGATGAGCGCAGCATAGGCCGATCCAAGATGC
>JAKAVI010000237.1 GCA_021817355.1 Pseudomonadota bacterium
CTGGCGACTAGTCTCTCTCTGTGCCTTTGGCAAGGCCCAGCAGCCGGGAGGGCGCTGTACGCCTCGGGGCCGGGCGGCTACGGGTCGCCACCGGAAAGCTTGGCGCGCTGTGGGATAGATTTGGCGGCTTTTGAGGGATGCTAAACCCTGCGGAGCTGACCCTTTTCAGGGCAATCGCCATAGAAGAACCTCCAGAGCGCTTGTCATCATGATGACAAGCACAGACGGGCGGGACGGCGCATCGTCGTGGCGCTGCTATGTCTTTCGCCGCGCCGTGGGACCATCTTTGCCTGTCCGAGGTTTTGGCTTGCGCCGTGCTCCTTTGCCCGTCGTCTTGTGCGCTGTGTGCCCTTTGTGCTTTGGCTTTTGCGGCGAGGCCTTTTTTTTGGCTTTTTTGGCTTTTTTGGCCGTTGTCACGTCTTCCGGTGAGGGTGGCTCCTCGACCAGATCAAGACCGAATAGCGCCGCCATATCGTCCGCTTCGAGGATCTTTCCGGATGGAGCCTCTGCGGTGGGCAGGTTCTGGCTGATCGCGGTGACGAGATCGCGATGGTCGATGTCGCGCAGGCGGAACAGAAGTTCCGGCTCCTGGTCGAGGCGGGCGCCGATGCCATAGAGGGTTGCGGCAACATGTTTGCACATGGTGGCGCTGTCAGGGCAGGAGCAGAAGAATTTGATCTCCGAGGAGCGCGGAAAAAGACCGGTGTTTTGATCACACATCCGCTCCATCACCGCCTTGGACAAGCGGCCCTGCAGGAGATCAACCAGCGAATCTATCCCCCCCGTGCAGTCCTTGCGCAGGGCGTTCCAGCGGCTCTGTGACAGGGCCGCGATGGTAATGCTGACGGTATAGAGCGATGAGCCGCTGACCTGTGCCACTACGCGGGTGGGGGTGATCTGCAGATTGAGCACCGAGCCATTGCGCACATAGGTGCGCCCCCGCGGCAGCCGGTTCTGGTAATCGCTGAAGCTCTCCATGGTGTTGCACCAGGCCTTGCCCCAGAAGCTGTGGGCGATGGTGCGACCGGTGATGACCACGGGCGACACCAAAAGGCCGGCTTTGCGCTGCCTGGCGATCTCGTGCTGAGCTTTTTGCCGTCGCACCGCCACCGGGACGTAAGGGGCCCATCCACCGTACCGCGACATTCGGTTTACTCCCTGACTGCAGCGCCGAGGTCGAGACTGACCAGAGAAAGCAGCGCATCATTGCTGAGCTCGGTCAGGTTGAGTTCGGCCGAGCTGGCCAGCAATTCCTCCGACAGTGCCCTTTTACTCTCGATCATGGCGTCGATCTTCTCCTCGAGGGTTCCGGTGCAGACAAATTTGTGGACTAGCACATTCTTCTTCTGACCGATGCGAAAGGCGCGGTCGGTGGCCTGATTTTCCACCGCCGGATTCCACCAGCGGTCGAAGTGGACCACGTGCGAGGCGGCGGTAAGGGTCAGGCCAGAGCCGCCAGCTTTCAGCGACAGGACGAAGAAGGGCACGGTTTCGTCGTCCTGGAAGCGCTTGACCAGTTCCTTGCGCTCTTTCACCGGCGTATCGCCATGCAAGATCAGCCCGCGCCGCCCGAAGATGCCGGAGAGGAAACTTTCCAGGGGCGCGGTGACCTCGCGGAATTGAGAGAAGACGAGCATCTTCTCCTGGCGCGCGGCCACCACCTCGGCGATCTCGCGCAGGCGCAGCCATTTGCCGCTGTCGTCCTCGCTCCACTGCCCGTCGCCCAGCCACTGCGAGGGGTGATTGCAGATCTGCTTGAGGCGCATCATGGCGCTGAGCACGATGCCCTTGCGGCGGATGCCGGTGGCCTCGTTCAAGGTTCTGGCGAGTTCGGTCACGCTCTCGCTGTAGAGCGCCGCCTGCTTGCGGCTGAGCAGGCAATGGGCCTTGACCTCGGTCTTGTCGGGTAGATCGGAAATCACGGTCTTGTCGGTCTTCATCCGGCGCAGGATGTAGGGGCGGACCAGTTCGCGTAGCGGGCCAAAGGGATTGTGTTCGCGCTGACTGAGGCTCCTGACGTAGCCCGAAAAGGCCTTGGTATCGCCCAGAAGGCCCGGATTGATGACATCGAAGATCGACCACAAGTCGCCCAGATGGTTTTCCACGGGCGTGCCGGTGAGGGCAATCCGTGCGCTGGCCTTCAGCGCGCGGACCGCCTTTGTCTGCTTGGCCTCAGGGTTCTTGATCGCCTGGGCTTCGTCGAGGATCAGGAAGCGCCAGTGCGCTTTGGTCAGCGCGGGCAGCCGCAACAGCGTGCCGTAGGAGGTGATGACGAGGTCGGCGTCAAAGCGCTTCTGTTTTGCAAGCTGCGCGCTCGGGAGCGCCGAGGGGTGCGCGATGAGCTTGGTCAGAGAGGGCGCGAAGCGCTCGATTTCTGCCGCCCAGTTGCCAAGGAGCGAGGCGGGAGCGACGAGGAGGCTGGGACCTTTGCCGCGCTGCTGAAGCAGCAGGGCCAGCACCTGGATGGTCTTGCCCAGTCCCATGTCGTCAGCAAGGCAGGCGCCGAGGCCGAGACCGGTAAGAAGCTGCAGCCAGTTGACGCCGGCCTTCTGATAGGGGCGCAAGGTGGCCTTTAGTGCCGGCAGCGGATCGGTGGCGGTGCGGGCCGGATCGCGCAGCCTCTTCAGCGTCTCCTCCAGCCACGGGCCGGCATGCACCTGCGACCAGGCGGGCGCAGGCGCGTCGGCATCGCCATTGGTGATGGCCGCGCCCGACAGCAGACGCATGGCTTCAGCGAAGGTAAGGCCATCGCGGCGGGCGAGTTCTTCGGCAGCTTTCAGCCGCTCCAGTTCACGTCCCAGACGCTCGCGATCGACCTCGACCCAGCGCCCGCGCAGCAGAACCAGCGCTTCGGTTCCAGCCAGCAGGTGTTCAATTTCCTGCGCGGACAGTGTTTCGCCCTCGAGCGTCATCTCCATACGAAAGTCGAGGAGACCCTCGAGCCCCAGCGCCGATGGCTTGTCGCTGCCGATGGTGGCGCTGACCTTGGGGCGGGCGGGACGCCCTGAGGTCCATCCGGCGGGCATGCGCACGATGATGCCGGCATTGTCAAAAGCAGGAACGGCGGCGAGGAAGCGGGCGGCCTCTGCGGCGGTCCAGCGTTGGGGATGATAGAGCTCCCCACCATCGGCCATCGCTTTCAGCCAGTCGCAGGACTGCGCGGCGCGGCTGACCGGCAGGAGCAGGTTGAGCAGCCTGGCATGATCCTTGGCGTAGTCTTTGCGCGCCTGTCCCAGGGGGATGTGACGGGCATGGCCGAGCGCCGCAAGCTCGGTGGTGTAGGTGGCCATGAAGGCGAAGGGGCAATCCGCATCGCGGCGATTTTCGGCGAGATTGAAATAAACCCGTCCAATGAGGTTCCACGCCGGATCAAGGCCGGTGAGAAAGCCTTGCAGATCAGAGCCGGCCGCCTCCGTTACCGCCTCGGTGATCTCGGTCCACAATGCCCGCAGGACATCGGTGCTGAGATATTCGGCGCCCGTCATCATCGGTGCGGTCAGGACGAGACTTGCGAGGTCTGCCTCACCAGGGGGTGGCACAAGCGAAGAGGCCTGGTGGCACATCGCGGAGACGCAGCGTCGCGCAAAATCGCGCCACCACACCAGGGCCGGCTTGTAGGCGTGGGTGGTACGCGCCGCGCCAAGATAAAGGAGCCCGTAGCCGGAGCCCTTGGAAAATTCCTTCGCAAGCAGAAGATCGTCGGTGTCCAGAAGCAGGCGGCCCTGGGGCGTCAGCCGCAGGCCATTGTCATCTAAAGGCGCCATCTTGCGGGAAATTCTTTGGTCGATGGGGTGGGTCCAAGCAGCAAACTGTAACCGGAGCAGGAGGGCAAAGGAATAAGGAGGTTTCGCTGATGCTGCTTATTGCGCTCGCCGTGCCAAGGGTCGGTGCATTCTCACGGAAGACACAGAATTTTCCTCGCCCTTCGGGCAAAGGAGCTCAGCGGCCAGCCCGCGCCTGGATCACCTTAGCCAGGCGCGTGCGCTTTGCTGCGTCTGTGCATGGAGTCTGGTGGAACACCTGCTTCCCATGGGCAAGTGGTGGATTGGCGCTGCACCCAACCCTCAGTGCGCGGGTAAATGAGGGCTGAGGGAACGGACATATCATCTCACGCAGCACAGGGTGTTCTGCACGATGCGGCGAACAGCCGCTTGTGCGCTCAACTGGCCAGTACAGCGTTGGGTTCAAAGAGAGCGCCCGCAGCCTTGCCGGCTGCGAAGGCCTCACCATGAACATAGCGCCGTGTGGTTTTTGTGCGGGTCGTCAGGTTGAGGCCGAGCTTTTCGATCTCTTCGTCCACAACCGCGTGTTTGACGGCAACGAGATCAAAGCCGGTACTTCTGGCGGCGGATGCCGTACGGGCAGTCTTCATGGTTTCGAGTTTGGCATTGATTCCGGTAGCCAGGCCGACCTGAAACGAAGTGAGCGTGGTGCGGCGTTCACCACCTTGCCGCCTCCGATAGAGCTCGCTATTGCGGAAGACACGACTTTCGGTCTCGAAGGTCAGCTCGATCAGGCCGTGCAGAAAACGCGCCGCTTCGACATCGAGCTTGAGGCCGAAGAGCGTGTAGCGCAGCATGCCATCTCTGCCCTCCTCCGACCAGATATGGCAGTCGCAGAAGCGGGCCAGCGTCAGCATGCAGGAATCAACCGGGGCGCGGCGTTTGCGGCCGGTATCAATGCTCACGCCCTGGCAATCTGAATTGCGCACCGAAAGCTCGTCCAGGCTGAGGTCGTGCCGTGCGAGGAGCTCGGCGACCTTGGCGGCGGCGGCCATGGCTTCCTCTTCGGTGCAGCCACGCTCCACGGTTTTGGCCCGCAGGGCCTGAATGCGCTGGATCACCCGCTCAAGCTCCGTCGCCGCATCGGCGCTCTTGGTGCTGTTGGCTGGTCTCGAACCTGACTGGCGCAGCCGCAACCGCCGGAACAGATCCTGTGCGCTGGCGGCCATGGAGCCCTCGGCGACCAGCTGTGCAATCATGGCCTCAGCAGCTTGGAGTGCGTCGGCCCCATAGCTCATGCCGGCGCGGGCGCGCTGGACGAGGGTCTCGATCTGTAACTCCGCGATGCGTTCAAAGGCCGCTTTCAGTCCCTTCGGGGCATTGGCGCCTGCTTGCCCGTAACGCGCGCAGGCGTCGAGAAGATTGTCCACGGACGCGAGCTGTCTGGCGGTGAGGACAAGCTCCGCCATCGCGTCCTTGCCGTCTTCGCCGATCCAGCGAAGGGCCAGATGCTCGACTTCGGTCAAAACATCATCCGCGCTGCCCTCGCTTACCTCGATGGAGAAGGTCAGGAGTTGGGGAATGGGCAGGAACCCACGGCGGGCCACATCGCGGTAAAGATTGGCGGCGCAGCGATGGCTGAGGGGCCGGCCCGGACGGGCAAATTTCATCGCCGCGGCGAGGGTTGTCTCATCGAGCGCGAACAAAGGCGAGATGAGCAGGTGCCGGCCGCTTGCCAGCGGGCAAAGTCGCATGGCGCTGGGCCAGCCGGCCGCCGCGGAAGAGATGCGGCTGTCGAGCAAAAGGAGGCTCTCCTGGGTGACCAGATCTTGCAGGCGGACGACATTGGTGCCCACACGGTCCTCGATCCTGACCAGGCGAAACTGTGCGGCGCCGAGGGCCACGAGCGCAGCGCGCTCGGTCTGGCTTTGCGGCTGCGCCTTGTTACGATGGCGGTCGACGGCGGTGGCGCCGCTCAAAGATGGCGTGAAGAGCTCGAGATCTGCGGCCATGGTCATGAGGCAAACCTTGGCCTCGCCGTCTTCGGGCAGCTCGGCATGGCCAACCAGCCACTGCCGCAGGGTCTTCTGTATCTCTCCGCGGGGCAGCAGGGCCTCGATCATATCCTCGATATGCCGCTGGGCCGAGGCGAGAACTTCAAAGTCGGCGATGACGGCGTCACATGCGCCAGGTCCGGGCCTCATAGGGTAGCTTCCGCTTCAATGCGTAGTTGCCGATAACCGCCGGACCACAGCATGATTCTCGGCATTTGCGGAAGTGGACAAGAAGAAGAATACAGGGCGATCGGGTAAAACCCCGTGACGTCAAGAGGGTGTGCTGAAGCCATGGTGCTCCACTGATTCGTTGGGTGGAGGTTTGCGCTGGAACAGGCGACGACGGACGTGGTGGCGCTCGGCGAAGTGCTCAGCAAAGCGATTGTCTTCTGGTCTGTTTCAAGGGTTTAATCTGTCGCATGGTTTTTCTTCCAGAACATCGAGAAGTAAGATGAATTGCAGACCGTGCCAGGTTGCAAGACGCATGTGTTGACCGGAAAGCGTAAAGGCAGCTGGAGCCTGTTTATCAATCAATGTTTTGCGCCACTGGCTGCCACGCGGCAGATAGCTGCTTCCATCCCGCAGGTGGGGGCGATAGAAGGCGGGATCTGTTCGAGCGCGGACTGTCGCAGGAATGAACAGACACCCTCATAGCTCTTGCCACGTCCTCAAGGGTTCTGGGTTGCAACAGAGCGTGCAGCGCCAGCGAGCGTCTGGGATCCTTAGGCTACAATTAAGGTGAGGCCATAAGGCGGCGCGGGCTTCAAAAATTGAGCATTATCCGGACAAGACCAAGGAGGGTTGGTGGCGTGCTTCCGCCACCGGGATGCTGCCAATATTCGAGGTCGGGCTGGATGGTGAGGCCGTGGGAGGCATCGAACTGGTAGTAGGTTTCGATCTCGCTTTCGAAACTGTGGCTGAATCTGGCCTGTGGCGAGAGCAGGCTGTCACTGAAGGCAAGGCCGACTTCGTCATGCGGTCGGGCGGAGGAGGGTCCGGTCCACACCAGGCCGACACCAAAATGGGTGCGCACGGCGGCGACGGACGGGGGCGCAGAGCCGTACTGCACAAAGAGCCCGATGCCCCGGTTGCGCTGGTGCCCCGGTCTCCACAATTTGCTGCTCGCCACGAGATAGGCGCCCGCGGCGTGATGCACCATCCCACCCGCAAAGCGCCTGAAGCGGCCGGTGTCGACGAAGGCGCCCAGCTGCAGCTTGAGCGGCAGGCCGTGCCAGCGGCCACGCACGGCTTCTTCCGAGACGATGAGTGCGCCTCCCGGATTATAGGAAAGTTCGGTTTCCGAATCGTGGAAGATGCCGAGGGAAAAGGAAAATGTGTGATTGGGATCAAAGAAAACATCGCCGCCCCAGGCGCCCTTGGGATAGGTGGGAAGCACAAAGGTGCTGATCGACGCGTCCGAGGAAAAATCCAGCGAGACGAAGTTCTGGCCGAAGGGCACGGAATAAAACTGCTGACATCCGCCCCGTCATGAATGGCGGGGGTTCCGAGTGAGCTGCTCACGCAGCTTTGCTCGGGGTGGTTCCTGCTTCACCGGGCCGTTTAGAACGGTTCCCCTCGATAGGCTTCAACGC
>JAKAVI010000295.1 GCA_021817355.1 Pseudomonadota bacterium
AGCGCATTGCGCAGGATATGTTCCATGCGCGGCCCCCAGGAATCGGCCCAGATCTTCTTGAAGACTTCGAGAATGCCGGAGGCCGCGAGCGGGCGCTTCTCGGGAGGCACGCTTTCTAGTGGGTTGAAGCCGAGCGGCTGCTCGGCGTTGGGGACGTTGCAATAGATCAGGTCGGCCGGCCGCTTGGACTGTGCGGCGACAAGCATACGCTCGATGAGATCGCCGTGCGGGTCGAAGACGGCGAGCCCGTGGCCTGCGGCGATGTCCTGCCGGATCATGGTTTCAAGCAGGGTGCTCTTGCCAGTTCCGGTCTTGCCGATGACGTACATCGAAGCCCGGCGGTCCGGCTGGCGGATACCGAAGATTTTGTGCTGGTTGCGGAAATTCGTACTGCCCAGGATGGTGATGGGATTGTTGTCGTTGCAGCCATTGGCCATCCATTCATGGTGAAGAGATTGGCCGGGAGGTATAGGCCCGGAAATTTTGCCGGGGCGGCAGGATTTCCACCTCTACGTAGAGGCCTTGACAGACCCATGCCATGGAGTAATGTCAAAATGGTTTTTTGACAAGGAGGTGTGTTATGGGAAGCACGATACGCGCCCGCGTCCGCAGGGGCGTGCTCGAACCGTTGGAACCGCTGGAACTTGAGGAAGGCAAGGAGGTTACCTTGACCATCGCTACCGTACTCGCCAAACCGCATACGGATTGGCTGTCACGGACTGAAGGCGGCTGGGTAGGCCTGGTGGACGGAGAAAAGCTTAAGAGGGACATTTACGAGAGCCGTTCTTCGGGAACGCGGCCGGAGCCCAGGCTATGACCGGTATCGCATATTTGATCGATACGGACTGGATGATTGATCATCTCGACAGGCTGAAACCGGCCACCAGCAAACGCCTGAGGGAACTCGAACCGCAAGGGCTATCGGTCAGCATCATTACCATCGCCGAATTGTGGGAAGGCATCGCATTTTCCTGCGATCGGCCACGAAGTGAGGCAATGGTCAATGAGTTCGTCGAGAACATTCGTGTTTTCGAAATCGACGAACGAATCTGCCAGATATTTGGGCAGATCCGTGGAACCCTTAGACGAGCCGGACTGCTCGACAAGACTGGCATCAGCGATCTGGATCTCATGATCGCGGCCACCGCGCTTCGACACAATCTCACGCTCCTCACCAACAACCGCCGGCACTTCGAAAATATCGAGGGTCTGCGCATAGAAAGCTTGACATAAAAATTTTGAGCCTCACCTGAGGCTCGTTTTTTCACTTCGGCAGCATTGCTACAGGCGCATGTTTTGCCTTGCGTTCGTTCGCGCCGCCTTGTACACTCGCCCCGTTATGGCGCACTGGGATGAAGAGCGCGACCGCCGCTGGGTAAAGAGGATGCGCGAATGCGAACACCTCACGCCGAAGATGAAAGAACTCATCGACAAATTCGAAGAGGACGGCAACCTCATCTATCGGGATCAGTTCTTGGAAGAATTGCGAAACAAGTACGTCAACGGCAATGACAATGAAGCGGCCCAAAAGAGCAATATTCATCTAACTCACCGAGTCTAACCTACCTCGCGGCCTGCCCATTCCGTCAGCTTTCTCCCCATATACATCCCCTGCCCGTTGTCTAGCCTGAAGGTGGTTCCTTCAGAACCCATCTTCAATCATTAGGAGAACATCCGTGACCGTATCGCAGCTCGACGTACGGCGCGAGCGCGCCGAAAACGGTGCGCTCGTCGTCTCCCGGGTCGATGACGGCTTCCGCGTCTATTCGATCCACAACCCTTCCCGCATGTACCAGGTCCGGCAGGACAACGGCCGCTATGCCTGTTCCTGCCCGGACTTCGCCGCGCACGAGTCCGACCTGGCCTGGCGCTGCAAGCACATCCTGGCCGTTGCGCCGGCCGTTCCGGCGGAACTGCAGGTGACGGCACCGCAGCCTAACGGGAAAGCGGCGGTTGCCGCATTTCCCCAGCCGGCGCCGACCCCTCACCAGAACGGCGCCGCGCAGATGCTCATCAAACGCAGCGTGAGCCCCGACGGGCGGATCGATTCCGTATCCGTCGAGTTCTCGCTGCCCATCACCGACATCACCCAGGGCGACATCAAGTCCAAGGCCCTCGCCATGCTCCGTCTCCAGAAGGAGATCGTGGCCGAGTTCCTGAAACTGAACGGCGTTCCGAAAACAAACGGAGCCGCCGTTTCTGCAACTCCCCGGCCAGCAACCCCGCAACCCTCAGCCCAGCCGCAACCCGTTGCCTCAAATGGTCAGCCGGTATTGGCCCGCGTGCTCGATATCGGCAAGGTGAACGGCAAATGGGGCGAGCGGCTCTGCCTCAATGTCGAGGTGAACGGCCGCACCTCGCGCCTCTTCGGCTCGGCGAAACAACTGGCCGAGCGCATCGAAGCCGCGGGCTACACTATCGGTCCTGAGGCCCTCGCCCCCGGCGCGCGATTGAACCTCGCTTGCCGGGCGATCACCAAACCCTCAAACGACGGCCGCTACCTCAATGTCGAAGAGCTCCTGCCGCTCGGAAAGTCCCAGGGAGGCGACGATGACTACGTGCCTTTCTGAAGACCCCGAAACGGCCCTGGAGCGCTCCGCTACCTCTCACCTCTCCTTTTCCCGCGTGAACCGTTACCTGACCTGTCCGGAGCAGTACCGGCTTTACTACATCGAAAACCTCCGGCCGAAGGTCGAGAGCGCCAACCTGGCCTTCGGAGCATTGATCCACGCGGCCCTTGCGGAATTCTTCCGCAAGGGCGCCGATCCGGTCGAGGGTTTCCTCAAGGAATGGGCGATTCTCAAGGATGTTCCGCTCGACTACGGCAAGCGGGAATCCTGGGAAAGCCTGCGGGAGAAGGGCGAGAAGCTCCTTCGGCGTTTCCTCCTCACGGAAACGCCGAAGATCAAGCGGGTCCTGGCGGTCGAACGCAAATTCGAGGTTGCCGTTACCACGCTTGATGAGCCCTTCATTGGCATCGTGGACCTCTATACCGAGCTCGACGGCAAAACGACAATCATTGATTTCAAAACCGCCTCAGCCGGCTATGAGGACCACGAAGTTGCCCTCTCCGACCAGTTGACCGCCTACTTCCTCGGCGAGCCCGGGGCCGAGCAGGTCGCCTACTGCGTTCTCGTCAAAACCAAGGAGCCGCGGATCGAATGGCATCTGTCGCAGCGGAACCCGGCGCATTTAGCCGAGTTCCTGGACAAGGTGCGGATCGTGGCGGCGGACATCAAGGCCGGCCGGTTCTACAAGCGGCCGGGCAAGCACTGCGCCTGGTGCGACTTCCTGCCGGCGTGCCTCGGTGACGAAAAAAAGGCCCGGGAAACACTGGTGAAGATCGCATAAACCATTCAGAGCCATGCATATAATGCATGGCTCGTTTTTTTGACATTGGGCAAACTAGGGTCGACAGCTAATTGCTCGCATTTTAGGTCATATTCTAATTTTCTGTAGAATGAGCACGAAATGCTGCCAATTTTTCTTAAGCGCGGGTTTTGGCCACGAAACATTTCGCAGTTCGATGTGATATATATCGTGGATCAAGCCGTCCCAAGATGCCACATCGGTCATTAATGCTGCGCCGATACTGGAAGAACAGGACACACCGGCAAGAGCAAAATGACAACCACCAGGCGATCTCGTTGGAGTCCCAACGGATCGAGCTCAGGCGCTACCCTAGCACCCGCGGCCTGGAGGTGAAGGGGGGTCTATCGGAGAGCCGGAGTGCCAATCCCTGACATGTCGGTTTTCAAAATGACACGGGCCAGATCCGGAAGGGCAAAGCCCGCGGGATTACCGCATGGTACTCGGGCCGTCTGACCAGTAACGCGGTTGACGGCGCGCAGATCAAACACCTCCTCGACACTTGCATGCTTCAATCGTCTCGCCGCCCTATCCTTGAGCAATTGGCTAAGGTTCTCAATTCCGCCCAGAAGGGTGGTCTGCCGTTGGCGTACAAGCCTTTGACAATTGCCTCTCATCCCTTAGGATTAAGGAACGATGTTTGGAGCGATGGAACGCATTCAAACTAGATATGAAGAGGAGCATCCTGGCCTGGAGCGTGCCCAGATTCCCTCCCTGATACGATGGGTAATTTCATGAACTCGCAAGAAGTGCCAATCCAGCTGCTTGATCGCGCAGATCGCCAGCGCCAGGCTGTCGCACCCTGGATTGGCCAGAAGCGTAAATCGGAACTCGGGCAGTTCATGACGCCAGCACCGGTTGCGAGATTCATGGCATCGCTTTTTGCGCCGAACTCAACGCGCACGGCGATTCTGCTGGACCCTGGCGCCGGCTTAGGTGCACTCTCGTGCGCCTTCCTCGACCGCTGGTCTGCCGGCGATGGACTCTCGTTCGGCAAGGTTGAGGTTGACGCGTATGAAATCGATACCAGATTGAGGGAGGCTTTGCTGAAGACCATGAAGAGCTATGGCGAACGCCTGCCTCTCCGGTGGAATGTTTCGTCCGACGACTTCATCGAGGCCGCTGCCCTTCAAAGCATGGCTCCGCGACGCTATACCCATGCGATCCTAAATCCCCCGTACAAGAAGATCAACAGTCTTTCCGCTCATCGCTCGATTTTGCGCCAAGTTGGGATCGAGACGGTCAACCTATATTCCGCCTTCGTGGCCCTGACCGTGTCTCTTATGAAGCCTGGCGGCCAGTTGGTTGCAATCATTCCCCGTAGTTTTTGCAACGGTCCATATTACCGTCCGTTCCGTAGATTCCTTTTGCAACGCGCTGCCCTACGCCACATGCACTTGTTCGCTTCAAGAAGCAAGGCGTTCAAAGACGATGACGTGCTGCAGGAGAACATCATTATTCGGGTCGAATGCGGTGCCATCCAGGGTCCTGTTACGGTCTCGCATTCCACTGACGACAGCTTTTGCGATCTCGTTGAACAGGTTCATCCCTTTAACCGGATTGTGTTTCCTTCTGACCCGGAAAGCTTCATCCATGTGCCGATTTCGAAGGGACCCAACAGTATTGAGCTGGCGCCCGGCATTCGCTCCAGTCTCTGCGACCTCGGGATCGATGTCTCAACTGGCCCAGTCGTCGACTTCCGGTTGCTGGAGCATATTGAAGAACTCCCGAGCAGCGGCACCGTACCGCTACTGTATCCCGGCCATTTTTCCGGGCAAATGACACAATGGCCCAAGAAAGGGCAGAAGCGCGGCAATGCGCTGCGGCTCAACCAAGCGACAAGAAAATGGCTCTACCCGAACGGTTACTACACCCTTGTCCGGCGGTTTTCCTCGAAGGAAGAGGCGCGTCGCATTGTCGCTAGCGTGGTGAAACCAGTCGAATTCCCGGGCGCAGAGTTCCTCGGATTCGAGAATCATCTGAACGTCTTTCACCAAGAAAAACACGGATTGCCTGAGGATCTCGCGTATGGCCTCGCGCTCTACCTCAATACGACCGCTGTCGATGAGGATTTTCGACGGTTCAACGGACATACCCAAGTCAATGCGACCGATCTCCGCCAGATGAGGTATCCTGATCGTTGTGCGCTCAGTGAGCTTGGCAAATGGTCTCGACGACAACGCCTTCTGACACAAGCAATCATTGACGAGAAGGTAAAAGATCTCACAGGATGACAAAGAAGGCGCTCGTTCGAACCGCCCGGCAACTCCTTCAATCCCTCGGCCTACCTAAGGGACAACAAAATGAGCGCTCAGCGCTGTCGTTGCTCGCGCTGCTCGACCTTCGACCAGGCAGGGAATGGTCACAGGCTAATGATCCACTGATTGGAATCACGCCGATCATGGACTGGATCGCAAAACATTACGGCAAGAAATACGCGCCTAATACCCGGGAAACGATTCGGCGGCAGACTATGCACCAGTTCGTTGCAGCAAGTCTTGCCCTCTATAATCCCGATGAACCGAAACGGCCCGTAAACAGCCCTGCTGCGGTTTATCAGATCGAACCCTCCGCGCTAAAACTGATCCGTACTTTCGGTACTGCTGCTTGGCACCAAAATTTGGCTGCGTACCTCGCCAGAAGGCAGACCTTGGCCGCGCTATACGCGAAGGAGCGCAAACAACATCTCGTGCCGGTACAGATAGCACCTGGCAAAGCGATCAACTTGAGCCCGGGTGACCACAGCGAGCTGATCCGCGCGATCATCGAAGACTTCGCGCCACGCTTTGCTCCCGGTGCTGTGCTCATCTACGCAGGCGACACGGGTGACAAATGGGGTTATTTTGATGCAGCGTTGCTCAGTTCGCTTGGCATAACCGTTGAAGCGCACGGCAAAATGCCCGACGTGGTATTGCACGATCCCAAACGCAATTGGCTTCTTCTTGTAGAGGCGGTCACAAGCCACGGCCCGGTAGACGGAAAGCGCCATGCCGAGCTGGCAGATCTCTTTCAAGGGGCCATGGCCGGCATTGTCTACGTCACCGGTTTCCCAAACCGCACGATCATGGGCCGCTACCTCGGGGAGATCGCCTGGGAAACGGAAGTCTGGGTTGCAGATGCTCCGTCCCACCTGATCCACTTCAACGGAGAGCGTTTTTTGGGCCCCTATTATGTGTGAATTGACACCCTGCACCGGCGCCAAGGTAAGAGACCAGGGATATAGCTGCTTGGCAGGTTACATTATCAGGCTCGCATAATCCGATTCGAAGAGCCTTTGGTCGTCATTGATTGCAAGTCGCTGCAAGCAGTAGAGAGCCCAGTATTCGCGCCAAATACCGCTGGAAGGCGCAACGTATTCCACTTCCAGCCCCATCTCCTTGGCATCTTCCCAGCCGATCATTTGTCCATGTGCTGGCCAGCGTTTCAAATCCATTAGGTCCGAGGCGATCTTGGTATAGTTGCCGCTTTTTTTCTGAAACATCCAGCGGTTCAGGTGCGCCTCAGCAAGCTTTTGCGCTCTGCCTTGAATCAGCCGGAGTTGCTCAATCATGATTGGATCAAGCTTCTGGAACATGATCCGCGACGGCACGTCATCGGGTTGGTCCTTTAATTGTTTGTAGAGCTTTTCATACGCTTCAAGGTAATTGAGGACCGAATGCCATCGAACGTTGCCATCGCCATCGCTCCTGCGAAACTGAGGATCGATCGGTCCGAGCTCGGAGCTGTCGCTCATGACGATGCTATCTGCAGCAAGCGCAACTAAAGTACCTGCACTCTTCGCGAAATCAGGAATAATAATTCGGAGGCGGCCGACCGTACCGGTGCTTGCCCGCAAGAGCGACACGATTTTTTCTGAGGCATCAATGTCTCCTCCGCCTGTGTGGAGCAAGAGATCGATATGGTAGGGTTCGGGTCCCTAGACATTATGTAACAGCTCTACGAATCCAATGACATCGTCTCGGGTATTGGGTGCAGCGCG
>JAKAVI010000419.1 GCA_021817355.1 Pseudomonadota bacterium
ATCTGTAATGTGCTGCATCTGTTTGAGGAACTCGGTAGCAAGATTGGTGATGGACTGTCAGAACTGACGCTAACAACGAATGGCACCCAACTTTCCCGCAATGCCCGACCACTGTGGGCCGCCGGCGTTCGCCGCATCAATGTTTCACTCGACAGTCGCGACAGCGCGCTCTTTGCCCAGATCACCCGCTGGGGTGAGCTGAAGAAAGTTATGGCAGGCCTCGATGCGGCGCAGGAGGTTGGTCTAAAGGTTAAAATCAATATGGTGGCTCTGAAGGGACTGAATGACCAAGAAATCGTCCCAATGATGTTATGGGCTCATAAACGGGGTATGGACCTCACCCTCATTGAAACCATGCCACTGGGTGAAATAGAGGAAGACCGTAGCGGCCGCTATCTGCCGCTATCCCAGGTAAAGACCGACCTTTCGCGCCAGTTTAAGCTGGTACAGAGCGATCATCGCACAGGCGGCCCAGCCCGCTATTATGACGTCACAGAAACTGGCGGCAGGCTGGGACTTATCACGCCATTAAGCCATAATTTCTGTGAAAGCTGTAATCGTGTTCGTTTGACCTGTACGGGCACTCTTTATATGTGTCTGGGTCAGGAGGACGCGGCGGATTTGCGTCACCCCTTGCGCGCGAGCAACGAGGATACACTTCTTCTGGCTGCCATCGACGAAGCCATTGGACGCAAACCCAAGGGACACGACTTTGTAATCGACCGCACCCGGCGCTCCCCTGCCGTCGCCCGACACATGTCGATGACGGGAGGGTAGCTAAGATGGTCAAGTTGCATTTTGTTGCCTCGCCGGCCGAGGAAGCCCGCACCGCGCTCGGCCAATTGCGCGCGCGCTACAATGATGTTGGTGCCCGTGACGCCGAAATCATCGTCGCTCTGGGCGGCGATGGTTTCATGTTACAAACACTTCACACTTTTCTAGGGCGTGGACAGGCCATTTATGGCATGAACCTCGGCACAGTAGGTTTTTTGATGAACGGCTTCGACGTAGAGGGGCTGGAGCAGAGGTTGGCCGCGGCTGAAGCTGCGCAGCTACACCCCTTGCGAATGCGGGCAACGAGTAATTTCAAGCTAGAAGAGGCTCTCGCCTTTAACGAAGTCTCGCTGCTGCGTCAGACAAGGCAAACCGCTAAAATCCGCATCCTTGTCGACGGTAAGACCCGTATCAACGAATTGGTGTGCGACGGAATATTGGTTTCTACACCAGCAGGCAGCACGGCTTATAATCTCTCCGCACACGGACCAATCCTACCGATCGACGCCGACTTGCTGGCGCTTACCCCAATCAGCGCATTTCGTCCGCGCCGATGGCGAGGTGCACTTTTACCCCACCGCGCCCAAATCCGGTTCGAAGTTCTCGAGGCCGACAAACGGCCTGTGAGCGCCGTCGCCGACAACTTCGAAGTTCGGAATGTGACCACAGTTGAGGTGGCGGAAGACCGCTCAATCTCGGTTACTATGCTGTTCGACGCCGGCCACAGTCTCAGCGAACGCGTCGTACGCGAGCAGTTTCTTGACTAGACTGACAGTCTTCACTTCACGTTAAGAGAAACCCGCTAGCCTCGTGCTCGCCAGTGGGAACATGATGGATCAGACATGGGCGGCTATCGCTTCGACCGCTTAAGGCTGCTCGTCGTCGACGACAATGCGCATATGCGTAGACTTGTTACCACTATCCTGCTCGCCTTCGGCGTGGAGAATGTCTACAAGGCTGAAACGACCAACGACGCCTGGCAGGCTATGCGTGATGTAAATCCTGACGTCATCTTTCTCGATTCCATGGCTGATGGAGTAAGTGGCATAGAACTTGTACGCTTGGTGCGCACCTCTGCAGCAAGCCCAAACCCGTTTGTTCCTATCATCATGATGAGCGGACAAGCGCGCCCCGGGCGTGTGCTCCAGGCCCGCGATGCTGGCTGTAACGAGTTCCTGGCCAAGCCGGTAACTGTCAACGGCATTATGGCCAAGTTAATCTCGGTAATCGAGAATCCGCGTCCCTTTGTACGCACAAAGTCTTATTTTGGTCCCTGTCGTCGCCGGCGGGAACTGGCGCAATTTGGTGTCGTCGAACGCCGGAGCAGCAAATCCAATGGTACTGCAACTGAGGCCAATGCCCTCGATGCGGTAGCCTAATGCGAAAGGTCAAGACACTGAGCAAGAAACTGCCAATCGAGATCTTCATGCCGCCCAATATGCTCAAGGCGCGCGTAGGCGGCCGCTTTGCTGGCATCGACATGGCCGCCATTAAGCGCGCAGAAGCCGCGCTAGAGGAACTATCCCCTGAATTCTCCGATTGGATAAGTAAAGATACGGCGGCGCTCAGAAACTCATATGTTGCCTATCGAAAGAATCCGGATACGCGCAGTCGTGCGCATTTGACCCAGACAGCCAATCACTTGCGAAAAACCGTGGAGAATTTTGGCTTTCCGCTCATAAGCCGCGTCGCGGCCTCGCTTTGCAACCTGCTATCGCACCTCGATCGTTCGGCATCGGCGAATCTTGTTGAAGCGCATGTCAACGCGATTCAGATAATCTGTAAACAGAGAAATATTCTCGACCCTTTAGATCCAACTGCCAATCTGCTGGCAGAGGAGCTTGAGAAGCAAGTGATGGAATCGCTATCCGCGTCCGACGCTTAGGGTCCGTTCCTAAATGACCCCTACAGGCTTTTGCGATAATCCGCGATCAACGGCGTGCTCGCGATTAAGAATTGACCCGCTTTTCTATCCGAGCCCTTAGCGCTTAAATTCGAAATCTTTCAACGCCGCACTCTCGGCTGACCTTGGGGCATCCGCACGTCAGAGCTTAAATCGATTCCTTGAGTAAGGCCTGTGTCTGGTCATAACCGGCGTCGTCACGAATGCGCAGCACACTGCCTTCCGGGGTTTCCTCAATCCATGGCGTGACTGTCAGCGGACGACTGTCACGGGCGGCCTTCAATGCAGCTGCCACGCTCCCTGATTTTTCTAGCTTCATGAGATTGAGCTTAGTCGGGAAAATCACATTCCACCGCTTGCGGTCCGAAATTGCATCCTGCGGTGTAATCCACACCGAATCGACGGACTCGCGACCATCATGCGTACCAATCTGTCCGGTCGGCGCCTCAGCAACAAAGAAATGCGTATCAAAACGCTTGGGCATATTTTTGGGCGTGATCCAATGCGCAAAGTGCACCAGCCGATCATAAGCCAATCTCAGCCCTTCCCGCTGCAACATTTCAAGTAGCGAGACTTCCTGGGTTTCTAGACGCTGACGGTAACTCGCCAGTTCATTGAGGCGCGTGCCTGACACCAATTCGGTTCGACCGTTTGAGCGGGCGTAAAGTATGCCGCTTTCTTCAAACGCCTCGCGAATGGCGGCCGCCATAAGTCCGTGTAGATTAGTGTCTACGGCATCAATGCCATCTGCATACTGGCGTAACTCTTCATGGCCGTCGGCAGCCGTGACCTTGCCACCGGGAAAAACGAGCGCTCCGGCGACGAAGTCGATTTGATGGTGCCGTTTGACCATAAAGACTTCGAGGCCGTGCGCGCCATCGCGGACGATCAGAATGGTGGCGGCGGGTATGGTGGTATCAGGCATGGTCCCTCACTTGTTCCCAAGTGTAGGCACAGATCCGCCAACTGGCCAAGCTTTAGCTGTTCTTCGGGTGGCCATTGGCGGAAAGCACGTTGGCCGGATCAAGGGCCGCCAGGATACTCATCACCTCAGGGCTCAGAGAGAAGGGAGCCTGCGGGAGGGGAATGCTCTCCAGAGGGGCCGATGCCGGAACATAGCGGAAGAGGCCGAGGGTTGACAGATCACCCGGAGCCTGCGTCGCGGCAAAAAAGCTTTGCACCGCAGACCTATCCGGCTTCGCAACATCTAGCGTCGGCAGGGCTGCTTGGACGCTGTTGCCGCCCGGAGTTGGTGTTGGACCGATCTCGCGCCGAGCGGCCAAATATTCTGTGCCGGGCTGGCGCAGCGCCCACTGATAGACCTCACCTACCGTCTTTGGTGTCCCATTACCGTGATAGAACACTGCGCGGTTGACAGTGGCAGCAGCTGGAAAACACGCAGCAGCGTCCGCATTTGGCTGATGAGTAGCCATCTCAATCAATCGGCAAGCTGCCGGGGCACCAAGAAAGTGAGCAGCGTAGAGCTCCCCGCCGCAGACATTGCGGCCAAGACGGACCTGCATCTGGGAGCGCGTTTGTTGGGCATATTCACCAGCCATCAACGCCGAAATCTTTGGGTCGTTACGCAGCGACAGTATTGCTGCTAGGTCTGCCTGATTGGCGACGGCATAGTGGCCATCGGGTTCGCGTTGAATGGCATTGGCGTAGGAGCTCAAGCCAAATTTGGCACCGTATTGCTTGACCATTCCAAGCCAAGTCTGCTGCACAAACTGAAAAAGACCGGAGGCGGAAGAATCTACGGCATGTGCATCTGGGCGTAAACTGCTTTCGCACATTGCCGTGCCCAGCAGATATCTGAAATCAGAGCCTGTCTCAGCGCTCGCCTGCCGAAGGGCATTAATTACCTCCGAACGTAACGACGTATCTGGTCCGGTAGACGATGGAATCATCGGCTGTAATTGTCCTGCGTCGCCCTAAGCCAAACTCGATAGTGGTACCGCAGTAGCATCATCGTGGTTAAAGACCGGTAACCAGGTCGTCGATCATCGTCTGGCGGGCCTGCGCGCTATAGGGCTCTGCACCCGCCTTACCCCATACCGGCCCAGGCCAAGCCACATCGACCTCCCGTCGCGCCACCACATGGACGTGTAGTTGCGCCACTATATTACCCAACACACCAATATTGATCTTGTCTGGCTGACAAATGCGCTGGAGCCCTTTGGAGGCTCGCTGCAGTTCTTGAAGCAGGACCAGGGCTTCGCCATGACTAAGGTCGTGAAGCTCACGAACCTTAGCACGACGCGGAATCAGGATGACCCAGGGAAAGCGGGCATCATCCATCAAGCGCACCGTGCAAAGTGCCCAGTCCGCAACCCACACAGTGTCTGTGGCAAGGCGGGGATCGAGTTCAAATCGTTCCATAAAGGAGCTCCAACGCAATCTATGGCGACTGATCGAAGCGAGCCGGAGAGAACGCCGCAATCTCCTCTGCGGGCTTCTGCTTCAGGATGAGTTGTGTCAGGACCTCGGCCAAGGCGGGAGCAAACAGGATCCCATTGCGATATTGGCCGCCAGCGATGAAAAATCCGGGGGTACCGCTCTCGCCAATAATAGGCAGGCCATCGCTGCTCGCCGGCCGTAGCCCCGCCCAATGCTCGCGCAAGGGCCAGTGCCTAAGTCCAGGCACCAGCGCGTGAGCACGCTCTAAAAGCCAGGCCCGGGCATGGCCTGAGGGCATGGTGTCAAATCCGGCTTCTTCGACCGTTGCCCCGACCAAGACTCGGTCCTTGCGCGGGACCAGGTAAACGCCGCAGCCCCACAGCAAGGGCCCGGGCAGCGCCTCACCGGCAGGAGCAGCAAGTGCCAACATTTCGCCCTTGACCGGGCGAATAGGCAGATCCGCGGGCAGTCCGCCGATCTGACCAGACCACGCCCCGGCTGCGAGCACGACCGCCTCGGCACGATGAATACGGAAGGCCGTAAGAACAACGAGTTCGCCGGTTTCGGACTGCTCGACGCGGACAGCGGCCTCGTTGGCGGACAGCTTTACACCCGCTCGGATGGCGGCATTTGTCAGAGCCTGTCCCAACGCCCGGTTGTCCACCTGCGCATCGAGGGGCGCCCAAAGTGCCCCCGCAATATCCGCTGACAACATGGGTGCACGCCTACGGGCCTGCTCGGGATCAAGAAATTCGGCCTGCCCGCCCATGGCGTCTCGTTGCAGCCGCTCAGCTTCATCGGAACTTGCCGGAACTATCAAGGCTCCGTCCTGGCGATACGCGATCTCTACCCCCGAAGCGGCTTCTAGTTCTTTGGCAAACTCAGGCCATAGATCTCGTGATCTGCGCCCGAATTGAACCTGCGGGGAGCCCGCCACGCCAGCTTCGGCGGTTGCCGCGATCATGCCGGCGGAGGCATAGGTCGCGCCACGTGCCGGCTGCGCACGATCCAATACCAGCACCTGCGCCCCGGTCTTGGCCAAGCGCCAAGCAATTGCAAGCCCGGCTACCCCCGCACCAATGATGATGACCTTCATGTGCTTCCGTTTGCACCCTTAATTCGCCCCGACGCCTAGGACCTTGGCGTCCCGCCGTCAAACCACTTTTAGCAGGTGACCCGACCTGGTGGGCTTTCTATAGTCCGTTCTGTAGCAGGTTCGCGAGTCAAGCGAGGTTAAGATGGAAAAGGCGACCTTTGGGGCTGGTTGTTTCTGGGGAGTTGAAAACTTCTTTCGGGAAGTGCCCGGGGTCATCGATGCTGTCAGCGGCTATTGCGGAGGGTATGTCGATAACCCTACCTATCGACAGGTCTGCACGGACCGAACCGGGCATGCGGAAGTAGTCGAGGTGACGTTTGATCCGGCACAACGCTCCTACGCGAGCTTGGTCGAGCTGTTTTTCAAGATGCACGATCCCACGACCCTGAACCGGCAGGGCCCCGATGTAGGCACCCAATACCGATCGGTAATTTTCTACCATTCAGACCAACAAAAACACATCGCAGAAGAGGAAAAGGCCAAGGCAGACATCTCCGGGCGCTACCGAGTCCCCATAGTCACCACCGTTGAGCCAGCAAAACCTTTCTGGCGCGCCGAAGATTACCATCAACGCTATTTTGAGAAGCACCACCTTCCCTCGTGCCACGTGAGCTTTACGGAGCTCAGCGCCTCCTAATCTTCCCTTTGTCCGGAAAGCATATGCCATGGTTATGGGTTTTGTGACGACTGCGGACGCAGACATGTCCGGCATCAGCGGCGGCGAACGCTACAGCGGCGTGCCATGGGCGTCGCGCTCACCAGTATTGGGTCAAAATGGCATGGCTGTGAGTGAACAGCCGCTTGCCTCTTTAGTTGCGATCGAGATCCTAAGGAAGGGTGGTAGCGCCGTCGATGCAGCCATCGCGGCCAACGCGGTCTTGGGCCTGATGGAACCGGTAGCTAATGGCATCGGTGGCGACTGCTTTGCGATCGTCTGGGATCCCGCTGCCCGGGAGCTTCATGGCTATAACGGGAGCGGACCTGCGCCCAAGGGGCGAAGCCTGACCAAGATGCGGGCGGATGTAAGCCATCTTTATACGCGCATGGGCCTTCCTTACAAAGACCATATTCCACCTCTCGGATCGCTATCTGTTACTGTGCCTGGTGCCGTTGAT
>JAKAVI010000408.1 GCA_021817355.1 Pseudomonadota bacterium
CGCTTGTTCTCGACAATGCTCCAGTAGCTGTGCGTCTTGCCGTCTTTCCTTCGCTGCGTCCGCCGAAGAAACATGATGCAGCGAGCCTACGGGCATAACGCCCCCCTTGGGAATCGGGTAGGTCTTCACTACAGCCATTTCCGGCCGAAACTCATGATCTGGTTCCCGCAAAATCAATGACTTGCGAAGCCAAAAAATCGCCAAAACCGGAATTTTGCATGCGAATCCGCGAAGACGGGCTAAAAGGTACGCGCGACACAAAATTCCGCAATATCGATCAGGGCCTTAGTCATTTTCCGGGATGGCAAGCGTGAGGCCGCCTTTATCGCGGCGTCGGCATAGGCCCGTGCCCTGGCCTGGCTCTCGCCTATCGCGCCAGTGTCACGGACGATCTGGATAGCCGTGTCCAGGTCGCGATCAGTTTGTTCGCCTGCCTCGATTGCGCGCTGCCAGAAGCGCCGGTGCGGCTCGGAGGCGCGCTGAAGCGCAAGTATGACAGGCAGTGTTACTTTGGCCTCGCGAAAATCATCGCCAACGGACTTACCCATCTGCTGTTCGCCGCCTAGATAATCAAGGGTGTCGTCCGTGAGCTGAAAAGCTATGCCCAGATTAAGGCCGTAATCGCGGAGGGCTTCCACGATGGGGCGCGGTGCTTGGGCGAGCGCACCACCGGCCTCGGCCGACGCGGCGAACAAGGCCGCCGTTTTGGCCGTCACTACCGCCAAGTAGTCAGCTTCTGTTGTTCCGAGGTTATTGGCGGAGCGCAGCTGCATGACCTCGCCCTCGGCAATAATCGAGGAGGCCCTCGCCAAAATGCCAAGAACGCTCAGATCTCCGGTTTCGACCATCAGCTCGAAGGCCCGGCTGAACAGAAAATCTCCAACCAAGATGGATGGCTTGTTTCCCCAAACGACATTTGCCGCCACCTTGCCGCGCCGTAAGGCGCTGGCGTCGACCACATCATCATGAAGCAGTGTTGCCGTGTGGATAAACTCTACCGCTGCCGCCAGATTGAGGTGATGGGTCCCCTCATAATCGCAGATATGCGACGCTGCCAATGTCAACATTGGCCGCAGACGCTTTCCTCCCGAATCGATAAGATGGCGTGACAGCTCGGGAATGAGGTTGACGGCGCTGGTCATCCGAGCATGGATCAGTGCGTCAACAGCCTGCATGTCACTCGCCACCAGGGCAAAGAGCGCGTCTACTGGCGTTTCCGCGCCAGTGGGAAGGGATATCTTGCCAAGCTCGGCGGCTACAATCATGAAACAGAACTTTCTGGCCCCTTGCCTGGGACCGTGGCGAGCGCGGACATTAGGGAGGGCGCCGAAGGCCGGTCAAGAAGCACGGCTGCACAGGCTCCAGCGTTGGCGGCGACCTCCGCCTCAATGGCCTACTTTACCCGAGGGTAATCCATGCGCGAAGTCCTCAAGACAAATAACCCTGTCGAGCTGAACTTTGCTGAGGCGGTGCTTGCTGATGCAGGCATACCAAGCGTCGTTTTTGACGGTCATATGAGCGTAATGGACGGGAGCATGGTCATTTTGCCACGCCGCTTGATGGTAGCCGATGCCGACGCCGAGGAGGCCCATCGCATTTTAGGTTCAGCACTTGCCGAGCCGCCGCCGTGGAGTTGATGGCGGTGTCAGCTGAGACACTAACCGAGGACGGTTTTTTGGGGGGGCGTATCCAAGTCCAGCAACCCCGTCAGGGCTTCCGTTCGGGTCTGGATGCAGTGATGGTCGCGGCCGCAGTGCCGGCGGAGGATGGCTCCCGTGTCTTGGAGCTCGGGACCGGCTGCGGGGTCGCCGCTCTTTGTCTTGCGGCCAGGGTGGCAGGATGCCTCATTGAGGGCGTTGACCTGGATAGCAGGCTGGTCACCCTGGCCAATCAAAATGCCGCCCGCAACGGTATGTCTCTCGCCGTAAGGTTCCATGCGGGCGATGTATTCGCACTACCCCGATCTTTGCGGCGTCAATTTGATCACGTCTTCACCAATCCTCCGTTCCACGGCTCGGGTGGCCTTAGCTCGCCTCTGATTGCCCGTGCGACCGCCCGTCAGGATCAAGGTCGGCTAGGGGAGTGGCTGCGGGCTGGGCTTCGCCGCACGGCGCCAGGCGGCAGCTTCACCACTATCCTGCGGTCTGACCGTCTGGGTGAAGCGCTGGCCGTGTTGCCTGAGGGTGGGGTGAGCGTGTTGCCTCTTTGGCCAAAGGCCGATTTGGATGCCGGTCGGGTGATTATCCAGGCCATAAAGGGGGCGCGAAGTCCGTTGCGTCTGATGAGCGGCCTGCTTCTGCACGGTTGCGATGGGCGTTACACAGAGGAGGCCGAGGCGGTGCTGGCCAAGGCTTGCCCACTCTTGATGGCGCGTGAGCGGCTCCTATAGGGTCCGGCCCGCCAAACCGGGATATGAGCCGTGGCTGACACATTGACGTTTCAGGACCTTATTTTGACCCTGCACCGCTACTGGGCAGCGCAGGGCTGTCTTATTCTGCAACCCTATGACATGGAAATGGGGGCAGGGACGTTTCATCCTGCCACCACCTTGCGGGCCCTGGGACCGGCCCCCTGGCGTGCTGCGTATGTACAGCCCTCGCGCAGGCCGTCAGATGGTCGCTATGGGGAAAACCCCAATCGCCTGCAGCACTATTATCAATACCAGGTGATCCTCAAGCCCGCTCCGGAGAATGTGCAACAGCTCTATCTGGGTTCGCTCAAGGCCATTGGTCTTGATCCCGCGTGTCACGACATCCGCTTTGTTGAGGACGATTGGGAAAGTCCGACGTTAGGGGCTTGGGGGTTGGGCTGGGAGGTGTGGTGTGATGGCATGGAGGTCACGCAATTCACCTATTTTCAGCAGGTGGGCAGCATCGAGTGCGAGGCTGTGGCTGCGGAACTTACCTACGGGCTTGAGCGCCTGGCCATGTATGTCCAGAGCGTCGAAAACATTTACGACCTCAAATTCAACGACGCTGTCCTCTATGGCGAGGTGTTTCACCAGGCGGAGCGGGAATATTCCGCTTTCAACTTTGAGCACGCTGATACCGACATGCTGCTTCGTCATTTTGCCGATGCCGAAAAGGAGTGTCGGCATCTTGTAGCCTCACAGCTGGCCTTGCCGGCCTACGATCAATGCATCAAAGCCAGCCATGTGTTTAATCTTCTGGATGCCCGTGGTGTCATCAGCGTCACTGAGCGGGCGGCTTACATCGCTCGGGTGCGCACGCTGGCCAAGTCCTGCTGTGAAACCTGGCTTGCCAGTGGGCAAGGTGCTTATGCCTCGAGGTGTGCGTGATGGCCGAGTTTCTGCTTGAGCTTTTTTGTGAGGAAATCCCTGCACGTATGCAGGCCCAGGCGGCAAGGGATCTGGAGCGCCTTATCGTCGGCGCTTTGAGTGACCGCGGTCTGCTGTTTGAAGCTGTCCGCAGCTTTTTTGGTCCACGTCGTCTTATCCTCTCGATTGACGGGCTTGCGAGCCGGCAACCAGACCAGCGTGAAGAAAAAAAAGGTCCGCGCCTGGGAGCTCCCCAAAAGGCGATCGACGGCTTTCTGCGCACGGCCGGGGTCAGCCTGGAGCAATGTGTCGTGCGAAGCGATGCCAAAGGTGAGTTCTACGTCGCAGTCATCGAGCGTAAGGGGCGCAGTACCAGTGATGTTCTCGCCGATATCGTGCCCGAAGCCTTGGCCAAACTGCCTTGGCCCAAATCCATGCGCTGGGGCGCTGGCGGCGGTGCCCGCTGGGTGCGTCCGCTCCATGGCATAGTTGCCTTATTTGAAGGCGAAGTGGTGCCATGCGCCTTTGCCGGGGTTAGGAGCAGCAACGTCACCTTCGGGCACCGCTTTCTTGGTCCGAACAAGCCGATTGTGGTGCACCGATTTGCCGATTATGAGGCGGCGCTGAAGGTCGCCTATGTGGTCCTGGACGCGGAGGAACGCAAGGACATCATTACCCATGAACTAAACCAGAAGTGCTTTGCCCTCGGCCTCGAAGCTATCGCCGATGAGGGGCTGCTGAACGAAGTTGCTGGGCTCGTCGAATGGCCGGTGGTGCTGATGGGACGGATCGAAGATGGCTTTATGACCGTCCCGCCAGAGATTCTGCAGACCTCCATGCGTGCGCACCAGAAATATTTTGCTGTGCGTGATCCGGTCACCGGGCGCATGGCTCCGCGTTTTGCTGTGGTTGCTAACATGAAGGCCGATGATGGCGGCAAGCAGATCGTCGCTGGCAATGAACGCGTGCTGCGGGCGCGGTTGGCTGATGCCAAGTTCTTCTGGGACCAGGACCGCAAGGTCCGTCTCGAAAGTCGGGTTGAGGCACTGAAGGGCGTCATCTTTCATGCCAAACTGGGTACGCAGCATTCACGTCTTGAGCGGATTGAGGCGCTATCTGGGATAATCGCGCAAAAGCTGGGCGCTGACGTCACCAAGGCTATGCGCGGGGCAAGGTTGTGCAAGGCTGACCTGACCTCTGGGCTGGTCGGTGAGTTTCCAGAATTACAAGGCGTAATGGGACGTTACTACGCACTTCACGATGGCGAAGATGGCGAGGTCGCAGATGCGATCCGCGACCATTATCGCCCGGTCGGGCCGACCGATTCTGTGCCTGTGGCCCCTCTATCGGCAGCAGTCGCCCTGGCTGATAAGCTAGACAGTCTGGTCGCCTTTTTCATGTGTGGCGAGCGCCCATCGGGCTCGGGTGACCCCTATGCGTTGCGGCGCGCCGCGCTTGGTATTATCCGCATAATTTTGGATAGCGGGGTGCGCCTTTCTTTGCTGGAATTGCTTAGTCAGGCGCGGGAACTGATTACGGCCACCGTGAAGTCTGATCATCTCCACCACGCCTCCAAAGGCGATGCCGCCCAGCCAGCCGCAGGTGAAGACGTCGCGGCTTCTGTTTTTAGTTTTCTGGCCGAGCGCCTGAAGGTGAGTTGGCGCGAGAAGGGCACGCGGCATGATCTGATTGATGCCGTTCTCAGCCTCGGAGATGAGGACGATCTTGTCCGTCTTGTTGCCCGGGTCGAAGCCCTGCAAAGGCTTTTGAACTCGGAGGATGGGGTCAATCTGGTGACCCTCTACCGCCGGAGCGCAAATATCCTGCGGGCCGAGGAGAAGAAGGACGGTTGCCAGTACGCCGGCACACCAGATCCGCAGGCCTTTGTCCAGGCGGAAGAAAAGGGCCTTTTTATTGATCTGGCTACTGCGGCAGAGTTGATCAGTGCGGAGATCGGGCGCGAGCGGTTTACTGAGGCCATGGCGGTAATGGCCCGGTTGCGCGGTCCTTTAGACGCCTTCTTCGACAAGGTTACGGTCAACGCCGATAACCCGGCCTTGCGTCGCAACCGCCTGCTGCTGCTTTCGCGTCTTCGCGCGACGCTGCATTTGGTCGCGGATTTTTCGAGGCTCGAAGGCTAGAGGGATCTGGGCGCACCCCGCGGCAGGCCCGGGCACGTCCATATTTTGGGGGTACCGGGTCGCGACAGGATGTCGCCAGTTGAATTTAAAATAATTGCTGCACGCAGACGCAGCCCTAATGTGCCTCTCTACGTTTGACATAAGGGCCGCGATTTCGTGCTTTATGAGTTGAGAGTCAAAACCGGATTGAACACGATGCAATGGGTATATTCTTTTGGTGATGGCCGGGCTGAGGGCACGGCCGCAATGAAGAATCTTCTAGGAGGCAAAGGGGCCAATCTTGCCGAAATGAGCAATTTGGGCCTACCGGTGCCTCCCGGGTTCACCATTACGACCGAAGTCTGCACCTACTACTACAGCCATCAGCAAAGCTATCCGGCGGACCTGAAATCGGCGGTTGGAGTTGCGTTGGCAAGGGTGGGAAAGATCTCCGGGGCAGGCTTTGGCGACAGTTCAAATCCGCTCCTCGTTTCGGTTCGCTCCGGAGCAAGGGTTTCGATGCCTGGCATGATGGACACGGTCCTCAATCTCGGACTGACGGAAAAGACCGTGGCCGGCCTTGCCACTCTGACCGGTGATGCCCGCTTCGCCTATGATAGCTATCGCCGCTTCATTCAAATGTATTCGAATGTCGTCTTGGGTATTCCGCACGCGACCTTCGAAGAAATTCTGGAGAGCGTAAAGGAGGAAGTCGGAGTTGAGCTGGACACCGAGCTTGACGCTGCACATCTGGCGCGCATCGCTCGGCTCTACAAGGATGAAATCCTGCGGGAATTGGGGACGGAGTTTCCTGACACAGTTGATGAACAATTGTGGGGAGCAATTGGCGCTGTATTCGGTTCCTGGCAATCGGCTCGCGCCCGGACGTACCGCAGATTGCACAATATCCCTGAAGAATGGGGAACTGCAGTGAACGTTCAGGCGATGGTATTCGGCAATCGCGGTGAAAGCTCGGCCACTGGCGTTGCCTTTACGCGAGATCCTGCCACCGGTGAGAAACTATTGTTCGGCGAATTTTTGGTCAATGCGCAAGGCGAAGACGTGGTTGCAGGTATCCGCACTCCGCAGGCTATTTCCCGGCGGGTACGAGAACGTCAGGAGGGCAAAAAACCGAGCATGGAAGAGGTGATGCCAAAGGCCTATGACGAGCTCCTAAGGATCGCCCAAACACTCGAGACCCATTACCACGATATGCAGGACGTGGAGTTTACGGTGCAGGAGGGTAAGCTCTATATGCTGCAAACCCGGAGTGGAAAGCGAACGGCTGAAGCTGCGCTCAAGATCGCGGTCGATATGGTCAGCGAGGGGTTGATCGAACAGCAAACGGCCGTTGCGCGCATTGACCCGCTGGCGTTGGAACAGTTGCTTCATCCGACGTTGGATCCAGCTGCGCCCAAGCAGCAGATTACGGTTGGGCTCGCGGCATCTCCTGGCGCCGCGACTGGTGAAGTGGCGTTTTCGGCTGAAGAAGCTGAAAAGCTTGCGGGGGAAGGCCGTAGTGTCATTCTCGTACGTACGGAAACCAGCCCGGAAGATATTCATGGCATGCATGCAGCCAAGGGCATTTTGACTGCTCGCGGTGGCATGACGAGCCATGCTGCCGTGGTTGCGCGCGGGATGGGACGGCCGTGTGTATCGGGCGCGGGTACGCTGAAGATTGACGCGATGAAGGGCGTCATGACCTCGGGAGGCCACACCATCTGTCGTGGAGAGGTCGTCACGATCGATGGCAGTACGGGGCAGGTATTTCTTGGCGCCGTTCCCATGCGCGAACCTGAACTCACCGGAGATTTCGGTACGCTGATGGGGTGGGCGGACGCGGTTC
>JAKAVI010000032.1 GCA_021817355.1 Pseudomonadota bacterium
TCTCTTCGGGGACAATCCGTTCGAGCTCGATATGGAGCAGCCCGTTCTCAAGCCGGGCGCCCCGCACCTCGACATTCTCGGCGAGCTGGAAGCGGCGCTCAAATGCCCGGCCCGCAATGCCGCGATGCAGATAATTGGTCTGGCTTTCGTCCTCATCGGTACGCTTACCCTGCACCGTGAGCACGCCTTCGCGGACTTCCACATCAAGTTCGTTCTCGGCAAAGCCGGCTACCGCAAGGGTAATGCGATAGTGGGTCTCGCCGGTACGCTCGATGTTGTAGGGCGGATAGCCTTGGCCCGAATCGAACTGCGGCACCTGGTCCAGCATATCGAACAGGCGGTCAAAGCCGACGGTGGAACGGAAAAGGGGGGAAAGATCGAATGCACGCATGGTCACAACCTCCTAAAAGCCTTGTGCATGGGTCCGCCAACTGGCCGGATCCCTTTCATCACAGCAGACAGCGAACGAAGGCCATTGGCCCTTCTGGGGCTGCCGCCGCCAGGTGAGTTAGGCACCCTTAGGTCAGCTTTCAAGGGGTGAACCGGCGGGGGTCGGCCGTGAGACAAGATAACCCCGCCGGCTGCGGCAAAGCGAGTTGTGCCACGCCGCCACAAATGCTCATATCGAAGCCCTTCGATCGTTCGAAGGGAGCGGCTTTGGCGGTGGACATCTGGCCTGGCGGCCAGATTTTTTCCGCCCGTTCGCGCGTACCGCATTTTGGAAGGTAAACCGGCGAGGCGTGCGCCCCGCCAATTTGAGGAAGGAAGTCTAATGAGCTCTGAGCAGGTGCAGCAGATCGTGCAGCAGATGGGCGGGGCCATCGGGGCCAATTCGGGCCTAGGCGGCACCTTGAAGTTCGATTTTGGCGAGCCGGGCAGCGTCTTTATCGACGGCAAGTCAACGCCCAATACGGTCAGTGACGGTGCTGGCAAGACTGCCGACTGCACCATCAGCCTTACCCTTGAGACCTTCGAAAAAATGGTCAAGGGCGAACTCGACGGAACCTCGGCGTTCATGCAGGGCAAGCTGCGCGTTGCCGGTGACATGGGCCTTGCCATGAAGCTTGGACCGGTTCTCGCAAAGGCCCGCGGTTAAGCTTGGCGTTGGACGCGCTTTCCACCCGCGTCATCTCAAGTGGTGACGGATGCCGGTTGCGTTTCGCCGTCTTTGGCGTCGCGCCGGCAGTCCCTGCCCGCGGCCTTTGCGTTCTGTTGCATGGCCTTTCCGAGTTCATCGAAAAATATACCGAGGTGATCGATGAGCTGCGTGGCCGCGGCCTCGTTGTCGCGACCTTCGACTGGCGCAGCCAGGGAGGCTCACAGCGCTGTCTTGCCGATCCGCTCAAGATTCACGTCGAGGATTTTTCCCAGTATGACGCCGATCTGGCCGCCTTCATGGAGCAGGTGGCGTATCCGCTCGCACAGGGCCCTATCATTGCCCTCGCCCATTCCATGGGCGGGCATATCCTGCTGCGCGCCCTGAAGGCCAAGCCGACGCTGGTGCGTGCGGCAGTGCTGTCCGCGCCCATGATCGGCATGCAGACGGACGGCTATCCTTCCTCCGTTGCCCGCAGCATCTGCAAGCTCCAGACCGTTTTTGGCCACCGTGAAGACTGGGTGTGGGGGGCAGACAAGCTCGATCCCATCACCATGGATTTTGCGGCGCAAAGGGTGACCCGTGATCCGCAGCGCTTTGCTCGTACGCAGGCGCTGCTCCGTGCGGCGCCTGAGCTGCGGACCAAGGGGCCCAGCTGGGGCTGGCTTGACGCGTCCTTCCGCTCCATCGCCTGGATGCGTCAGAACAGCTTTGGCAGAGCCCTCACCACCCCGCTTCTCAGCTTCGGGGCCCAGAGCGACCGCGTCGTGGTCAGCGCGGACTGCCGCGAACTGATGCGGCGGCTGCCCGCAGCTCGCTATGTTGCGCTCAGCGATGCGGAACATGAAATCCTGATGGAGCGCGATGAGGTCCGTGCCCAGTTCTGGGCGGCCTTCGACGCTTTCCTGGCAGAGCAGCTCTCAGGCTCCCAATAACCGAAGCGCCTCCGCATGGACCCGCCTGTCGCCGGCGGCAACCACTGCGAAATAGTCCCCCGTGAGGCTCAGGGCCCGGCCCTGCCAATCGGTGATGACACCACCGGACTGCTCGACCACGGGAATGAGCGCAGCAACGTCCCAGGGTCGCAGCGCCGCTTCGATGACAAGATCGGTATAGCCGCCGGCCAGAAGGGCATAGCCATAGCAGTCGCCCCCATAGCGGCTCATGCGGGCGGAGCGTGCCACACGCTCGAAACGCTCGGCCTCGTCCGCATCGAAATAGCTGAAGGGATGGGTGGTGGTGACGATCGCGTCGGCCAGGCGGTTGCAGCTGCGTACCCTCAAGGGTCTTTGACCGGCCGGGGTGATGCGCAGCGCCAGGCCCGGTACCGCCAGAAAGCGCTCGCGCAGGATGGGCTGGTCAATGAGGCCAAGAACCCGCTGTCCTTCGGCTTCCAGCGCAATCAGGGTTCCCCACAACAGCTGGCCGGTGATGAAAGCGCGCGTTCCATCCAGGGGATCAAGAACCCAGCGCCGGTCGCTGCTGCCAGGGGTCTCGCCGAATTCCTCTCCGAGGATCCCATCTGCGGGGTATTCGGCACAGATCAGCGCACGCAGCGCGGTTTCGGTACCGCGATCTGCCGCGGTCACCGGATCAAAGGCGCCGGCTTTGGCTTTGTCCTCGACTTCGAGCGGGCGGTCAAACAAGGGCCGGATGACCTCGCCCGCGCGGTCGGCAAGGCGGTGGGCAAATTCTATCGTATGTGGATCGAGTGCGGCCATCAGCTCGGTGTAGGATGGCCGCCGCAGCAAAACAACAGGACAGAAGGCGCATGAACAGTGTCGTGGTGACCGGGGTGGCCACTGGAATCGGGTGGGGTTGCGCCAAAGTGCTGCTAAAGCACGGTTTTCGCGTCTTTGGGAGCGTTCGCAAGGAGCTTGACGCGGCGCGGCTGCGTGACCAGTTTGGAGAAAATTTCGAACCTTTGCTGTTTGATGTCACGGATGCGGCCGCGGTGCTGGCGGCCGCGCAGCAAGTCAGGGCCGCCCTTTCGGGGATGAACCTGTCCGGGCTCGTCAATAATGCCGGGATCGCGGTACCGGGGCCTCTCCTGCATCTTCCGATCGCCGCGTTCCGCCAGCAGCTTGAGGTCAATGTGGTCGGCCAGCTGATCGTCACCCAGGCCTTTGCACCACTGTGCGGGGCTGCGTCCGGGACACCGCACCCTAAGGGGCGCATCGTCAACATCACCTCGGTTGGCGGCACCAGTGCCTCGCCCTTTGTCGGGGCCTATAACAGCTCGAAATTCGCCTTCGAAGGCCTGAGCGAAGCTCTGCGACGCGAACTGATGCTCTTTGGTGTCGACGTCATCACGGTCGCGCCCGGTGCGGTACAAACGCCGATCTGGGACAAGGCCGAAACCATCGATGTGTCGCAGTATGAAAGTACCGCCTATGGACCTGCCTTGCGCAAAGTTCGCTCGCTCATGCTCGCCATGGGGCAAAAGGGGCTGGCGCCTGAAGCCATCGGGGAGGCGGTGCATCGGGCGCTGACCGCCCGCACACCAAAGGCACGCTACGTGGTCACACCCGATCCGGTGCAGAATTTTATCGTCAACACGCTGCCGCGCCGCCTCGTCGATCGCATGATCGCCCGGCGTCTGGGGCTTGCAGGCAAAAGTTAGGCCTGATCGCTGTCCAGACGCGCCCGTCTGCGCTGGTGGGGCAGCAGTTCACGCTTGCGCAGGCGGATGGATTGCGGCGTAACCTCGACCAGTTCATCATCTTCGATATAGGCGATCGCCTGCTCGAGGGTCAGCGGCACGATCGGCGTCAGACGCACCGCTTCGTCCTTCGAGGTGGTACGAATATTGGTCAGCTGCTTGGCCTTGAGCGGGTTGACATCAAGATCATTGTCTTTGGCGTTCTCGCCAATGATCATGCCCTGATAGACCTTGGTGCCAGGAACGATGAAAAGCCGCCCGCGTTCCTCAAGATACCAGAGCGCATAGGCTACCGCTTCGCCATCGCCGGTGGAGATCAGCACGCCATTGCGCCGCCCCTCGATCGGCCCTTTGTGCAGGGCATAGGAGTGGAACATGCGGTTCATCACACCGGTGCCGCGGGTATCGGTCAGGAATTCGCCATGATAGCCGATGAGGCCGCGTGCGGGCGCCAGAAAGGTGAGGCGGGTCTTGCCGGCACCCATTGGCCGCATATCCTGCAGTTCACCCTTGCGCAGGCTGACTTTCTCGATGACGACGCCGGTATAGGGATCATCAACGTCCACCGTGACTTCTTCGATCGGCTCCAGTCGTTCTGAGGTGGCCTCGTCACGCTGAAACAGAACTCGCGGTCGCGAAATTGATAGCTCAAAGCCTTCGCGGCGCATGGTTTCCACAAGCACGCCCAGTTGCAATTCGCCACGACCGGCAACTTCGAAGTTCCCTTCCCCGGTTTCGCGCAGATGAATGGCGACATTGCCCTCGGCCTCGCGCAGGAGACGTTCGCGGATAACCCGGCTTTGCACCTTGTCGCCTTCACGTCCGGCCATGGGCGAATCATTGACCGCAAGGGTAATGGCCAGTGTCGGCGGATCGATGGGGTTGGCGGCGATGGCGGTGCTGACCTGAACATCGCACAACGTGTCCGCCACGGTTGCGACCTGCAGTCCGGCAATCGCGATGATATCCCCGGCACTGGCGTGAACCACGGGAACGCGGGCCAGGCCGCGAAATGCCAGCAACTTGGTGGCGCGGGCCCGTTCCAGTTCTTCGCCGGCGCGATTGAGTACCTTGATGACGCGGTTGACGTTGATTTCGCCGGATTCAATGCGTCCGGTCAGAATGCGTCCAAGATAAGGATCCGACTCGATGGTTGTCACCAGCATCTGAAACGGATGCTGCGGCCCTGCAAGTCCAACCGGTTTGGGCGGCGGAACATCCGCTACGATACGCCGGAAGAGGGGGGACAGGTCCTCGCGTGGCTGCGACAGCTCATCGACCGCCCAGCCAGAACGGCCGGAAGCGTACAGCACATGAAAATCCAGCTGGTCGTCATTGGCCTCAAGCGCGAGGAACAGGTCAAAGATATTCTCAAGTGTTTCCTCAGGCTGGGCATCCTGGCGATCCACCTTGTTGATGACCACAATCGGCTTCAGGCCCAGCTTGAGGGCCTTGGACAGGACGAACTTGGTCTGCGGCATGACGCTTTCGGCGGCATCGACCAGAAGTACGACGCCGTCGACCATTGAGAGGATGCGCTCCACCTCGCCACCGAAATCGGCGTGGCCCGGAGTATCCACGATGTTGATGCGTACCCCGCTCCATTCCACCGAGGTACATTTGGCCAGGATGGTGATGCCGCGCTCGCGCTCCAGATCGTTGGAATCCATCGCACGCTCGGCCATGTGCTGGTTTTCGCGCACCGACCCGGACTGCTTCAGCAGCTGGTCGACGAGCGTGGTTTTGCCATGATCAACATGGGCGATAATGGCAATGTTGCGCAGTTCCATCGGTCGGGCGTGCTTTCGCGCTTGCAATCGGCGGCGCTTATAGACGGCTGGCCCCCTCACCGCAATCAGCCTGCCCCCGAACACCCTCCGTGCGCCAACCGGACCGGCCGGCTGCATGCCGTCTCCGGCATGTATCCGATCACCTTCGGGTGAGCGTTATCATGAATGAGTCACAAACGGCGCGATTTCTGTCTCAATCTGTCTTGAACAGGCCAGGACTGCTGGCAACCCCGGCCAGCTCTGGTTAGGACGACAGAACCCGAGCGCGTGGTGCCAAAGCCATGCCCCGTCCCCACCCTGGGCGGCCCAGCCACGAACCCTAAGCCCGATGTCGGACCCATTTAAGTTCCCCCACACATTTCCAGCTACCAGCGCCCGCACCGTGGCGCCTGCGGGTTGGCGATCATATCGGTGGCCAGGAGTGATCCTGGCGGCGCTGGCCGTGATTGCTCTCGCCTTCCTCCTGCACCGCGTGACGTCTTCGGGCGGAAATGGCGCTTCAACGAGGCCTCCCCCGGTTGAAGTTGGACGGGTGGAGACCCGGAGCCTCCGTGTGCGCGCACGCACGATTGGCACCGTACTTGCCGATGCCACGGTCAACGTAACCTCACAGGTTGCCGGTCAACTGCTGCGCGCTGGCTTCAAGGAAGGCCAGATCGTGCGCAAGGGTAGCGTGCTCTTCGAACTCGATAATCGTCCCTTTGAAGCTGCACTCCAGCAAGCGCGGGCCGATCTGGCGCGGGACCAGGCGCAACTCGTCGCGGCCAAGCGTGACGCCAGACGCTACAATCTGCTCTTTACCCAGAATGCCATCTCGGCGCAGCAGCGCGACCAGTATGTGGCCCAGGCGGGAGCCCTTGTGGGGACGGTCGACGCCGATCGGGCGGCACTCGCCATTGCCAGGCTCAATCTGGACTACGCCGCGATCCGTTCGCCCATCACCGGCCGGACCGGTCCAATCCTGATCCAGCCCGGCAATCTGGTGAAGGCCAATGACACCAACCCCCTCGTCGTCGTGACCCAGATCGAGCCCATCAAGGTGTCGTTCTTTCTGCCGCAGTCCGATCTTCCCCGCATCGAGCAGCAGATGGCCCGGCACCGTCTGGTGGCAGAGATCAGTCCGCATGGCAGCACGCGCGTGCAGTCAGCACCGGTCGATTTCATTGGCAATCAGGTCAACAGTCAGACCGGCACCATCGAGCTCAGGGCCACATTTGCCAATCGCGATGCCGCTCTTGTGCCGGGCGAACTGGTCGATGTTGAGGTGGTATTGCGCCAGCTCAAAAATGCCACGGTGGTGCCGAGTTCTGCACTCAACATCGGACCCAACGGTCATTACATCTATGTGCTCGATCGCGAGCGCATTGCCCGCAAGATCGCGGTGCGGCTGCGCTATGACAACGGCGCCCTGGCGGCGGTAAGGGGCGAGCTCGCTCCAGGCATGATGGTGATCACTGTTGGGCAATTGCGCGTGGTCCCGAACCAAAAGGTCGCTGTCTGGCGGCGTGCGGGCACGTCGATCCGCAAGGATCCGCATGAGGCGGTCAACGGCGCCGGCATGGCGACGCGCCAGCCCCTGCCATGAACATTTCGGAGCCATTCATCCGGCGCACCGTGATGACCACGCTCCT
>JAKAVI010000023.1 GCA_021817355.1 Pseudomonadota bacterium
CTTCCGGATCGCGCTCGATGGCCTGCTCTTCCGTCTCTTGCAGGTCCTGCTCGGCGGCTTGGTCGTCTTCCCAGCGCTGATGCGCGGCTGCCATACGGTCGATGTTGGTCTCACACATTTGTATGCCCATGCTCTTATCTCCGTCCATGTGATTGGTTTATTGCGCGGTCTTTATTGCTATCGTGCAGGCCGTGATGCTGCTGCTTTGCGCTCGGCTTAATGGGGCGCTTTGGGCTTGGCAGCTTGCTGATGCCCCAGGCCAGCTCGGCGTATCCGGCTAGAGTGGTGAGGGCGACTTCTCCCCAAAAGGTAATCATGATGCTCTCCTTTGCTGAGTGGGTTGTGATGCTCTGTTAGGTAGAGAATAGCAACACCATATTGCGTTGTCAACACCTTCTTGCAAATTATTTTACATCCGCTATGATGAGCTCATGGACAAACTCAAAGAGTACCTACAAACACACACGCAGCAGGAACTTGCCGATCTGATGGGTCGCAAGCGCCAGCAAATATCCGCATGGGTGCGCGCGGAGCACAAGATTTCCGCCGAAAGCGCCCTACACATCGAACGGGCTACAGGGGGGATGGTCCGCGCCCGGGATCTCAGGCCTGATTTGTGGCCCGCACCGTGACGCCCTTATCAGCCGCCACCGGTCATGCAGCCCTGGTGCAATCGCGTGAGCTGCAACGGGCAAAAGCCATTGAGGATCGGCAAAGGATGCTGGGGCTGGTGAAGTCGCATGGGTACCAAAGCGCGGATGAGTTCAACGCGGCGAAAATGCGGGAGTTTTTCGAGCGGGGCCGAACAACCAAAGGCGCCTCAGCAGCAGCTTATCGAGATACAGAGTGACGATTTTCTATGGTGGGCAGAGGACTGCAGCCCTCGATCGGTTTTCCTCCTTGGCCGATCATGCCCGCCACCCATTCTCAAGGAGACAAAGGTGGAATTTGCGATGAATTTTAATCCAAAAATAGTTGATTATCTGATGGAAAATGAGCCGCGTGACCCGATTTTAGCAGAGATTTGTCGCGTCATCGCCAGCACCATATATTTTGAGCCAACGGAAGGACGGTGGATCATAGCCTGCCCTGAGGAGGAAGATCATAGAATTGAAGCTATTTTCAATAGCATATTCGTTGCTGATCGATTTCTTCATCCTGAGGCCTACGATGAGTAAGCGGCACCCCTCCCTCATTGACAGGTGGATGCCTCTCTATGCCAAAGATTATCTGCTAGACACCGCCCACCTCACCACCGAGGAGCATGGGGCTTACCTGCTTCTGCTTATGCGCGCATGGCTCAATGATGGCATCCTCCCTTCTGATGAAACTATCTTGCGTCGTCTCGCGGGTATGGACGAGAAAAGATGGAAGGCCACACGCAAGACCATCCTTGCCTTTTTCGTTTCTGCTGCGGACGGCTGGCATAGCCCACGGCTGGACCTGGAACTCAATATAGCAAAAGGTATTATCGCCAAGCGATCGGAGGCAGGCCGTGCGTCCGGTGAAGCCCGGAGAGAGAAGCAAAAGGCATCAAATCCGGCCAATGACGATCAAGCAAATGATGAACACATGTTCCCAGTTTGTTCCGATTTTGTTGAGCAAAACACGCCAAAAACGCGAACACATGTTGAACAAACAGCGAACCATACTTACGAACAAACAGCGAACCCTTTACCTATACAAGATATACATACTACCGGGGCCAATCCTATATTGGTCGAATCGCCGGATTTTGCGCAGCCTGCTGGCCGCGCTGAGATAGAGAAAATCCCATCTCGCTTTGACGATTTCTGGTCAGCCTACCCGAAGAAGGTTGGGCGGAAAGACGCAGCGCGGATTTGGGCATCCAAAAAGCTGGACCGCATGGCTGACCTGATCATCGCGGATGTGACGAAGCGTGCATCGACTCATCGCCCCTGGCGAGATGGCTTTGTGCTGAACCCGTCAACGTATCTTCGTGGCGAGCGGTGGACTGACGCGATGGAATCCGGCACCGTCGGACTTTCCCCACACACCGACTTCGAGAAGCGCGATTACTCGGTCGGCATAAACCCAGATGGGAGTTTTTGACATGGACGATTTAGCACGCAAGATCACGGAGGATGTAATCTTGGCGGAGGTTGAGCAACGGGAATGCCCCGACCATGGCGCCTATCAGTCGCGCAAGACATCCTTCTCGGGCATCACCACTTGGACACCATGCCGCAAGTGCATGGACGCGGAGGGCCGTAAAAACGTGGAGGAACAGGATGCGATCCGGAAGAAGGCCCAAGCAGACGCAGTAATGATTGACGCACAGATCCCTCAACGATTCGCCGGCCGCTCTCTGGCAAATTACCAGACAACCCTTCCAGGTCAGGCCAATGCGCTCCGTGTGGCGAAGGAGTACGCGGACCAGTTCGAGGATTGTTTGGCGTCTGGGCGGTCGCTGATATTTTGCGGCACGGCAGGCACGGGAAAGACCCATCTGGCTGTTGGTATTGCCAAGCAAGTGATTGCCATGGGCAAGTCGGCGGCGTTCACCACAGCCATGGACGCGATCCGCAGGGTGCGCGAAACGTACCGGAAGAATGCTGATAAAACGGAGCGCCAGGTCATCGCGGAATTTTCACGCCCCGACTTGACTATCATCGACGAGGTGGGATCACAACTTGGCACGGACGCCGAAAAGGTAACGCTGTTTGATCTCATCAACGCCAGGTACGAGCGTGAGCGCCCGATGATCGTCATGAGCAACCTCACGATTGCCGAGGTCGAGCAGTACATGGGCGCACGGGCTTTTGACCGGCTGCGCGAGAATGGTGGGCACGCGGTTACGTTTACGTGGCCCAGCTATCGGAGGGGTAAGTGATGTTTCTGGATGAAACAGCACCAAACGGCGCCTTTGACGACGAGGATAGCGAGCTTCTATGGGAAACATGTTGCCGTGTCAGTCCGCAAGACCCGTGGAAAGAATGGGAACGGTTGCACAGTCAGCATCCTTGTCAGGATACCGTCGCCAATGCCGCTAGCTTGGCCCAGGATCAAAGATAATGGATATTTGGTCCTGCCATACCACTAGACACTCAGGATGCAGCACAGAGCATTCTAGAGCGATAGAAGACCATCTTGATTTTTTCATTCCGTAGAGTATTCTTGGTCGGTGGCTAGGGATTCGAACCCGAACCCCGGATTCATCCTCCGGTGCCACACCTTCCTTCGGATGCCCTGATGAGGATATAAGCATGATCGAAATTCCATTAACCCAATGCCAAGTCGCGCTGATAGACGATGAAGATTTTGAGTTGGTGTCGAAGTATAAGTGGAACGCAAGCAAGAATAGAAAATCATTTTATGCTGGTACAGACATAAGAATGCCGGATGGATCATGGAAGAGATTGTTAATGCACAGGCTCGTCATGAATGCTAAAGCGGGTCAGCAAGTAGACCACATCCATCATCTGACACTAGATAACAGGAAGTCTGAATTGCGCTTATGCACAAATATTCAGAACCATTACAACAGCTCAACACCTGTCAACAACACGAGCGGATACAAGGGGGTATCTTGGTGTACCTTCACTAGGAAATGGGAGGTACGCATCAGGGTAAGTTCCCGGCGTGTTTATCTTGGCCGTTATGCTGATAAAGAATCTGCCTATGCCGCCTATTGTGCTGCCGCCATAAAGTATCACGGTGAATTTGCGTGCTTGAACTGACCATCCCACACATTCCAGCGTGCAGCAGAGCGCAAGGAATGGCCATTGCTGGCGATTCTGGGAAGGGGTCTTAGGTGTCTGCACTGACCATCGTTTTACCATGGCCTCCCTCTGGCCTATCTCCCAACACTCGCCAACACTGGGCACAGCTTGCGAAGGCTAAACGATCCTATCGCTCCGATTGCTATCTCACTGCTATCGCGCAGAACGCGCGCCGCATTGATGCCGACCGTCTGCACCTGCGCTTGGAGTTTGTGCCACCGGATCGGCGCAGGCATGATCTCGACAATCTGCTGGCGAGGATGAAATCTGGGCTTGATGGGTTGGCTGATATTTTTGGCGTGGATGATAGCCGGTGGGAATTGGCCGTTCGTCGTGCAGATCAGCCGAAAGCGCCCGGATGCGTTATTGTGACAGTTACCATTGTAAAACAGGAGACAAACGCATGACCGACCACGACCCAACCCACCGCATCCTCACCCTCCTGACGCACTCGCCCCTGACCCTGCACGAACTGGCATCAATGCTCCGGGCAGATTACACTATCGAGCAGATAGACAACGCGCTGGCCAGACTTGAGGCAGAGCAACGGGTGAGATATATGGCGGCGGTGGGGCTTTATACGATGGGGGTGAATGCATGAGCGTATCAGCCCAAGTCGCCGTAGCTCTCATGCGCATCCAGACCGTGCGTCCTCAATTCCTCTACTCCTTCCGGTTGCGCGATGACAAGCCCCTTGTGAACGCCCCCAATGCGCTACAATTCGCTCAGGCATTGTGGAGGCAGGAAAAGCCGGACGTCGCATTCTGGCCGTTTGTGGAGGGGGTTATGGGGAAGGCGAGTGAGGCTCTAGATGGCGCTTGATGCTCACGAATACCGAAATCCTATGCTCGTGGTGGAATCGCGGCAGAATCGCACTTGCCAGGGCTGTGAGCATGTCGAGACCGTGCGGTGTCTGGGGAGTGCGCATCAGGTGTGCAAAATCTCTCCCAAGCGCACGGTCGGCAAGCGGTGCGCGAATTACTGGAACAAGACGGAGGATGGCGCATGACCTGGGCTTGGAATCACAGGAACGGCAACACCTGCACCTCATCATGCGGCAGGTGGGTAATCACCGAACTCTACGCGGCGCACTATGAGCTATGGGACTGTGCAGAACGCAGGATTATCGGGGTTTACGATACGGTTACGAAGGCTCAGAAGGCTGCGGAGGAATCGGATAATGCTTGAAATATACGGACTGCTCGGTCCCAAGGTAGCCAGCCTGAACGGCACTGGCGGCCTTCCCTCAATCGTCCCGGAGGACATTGCAGCTTGCTTAGGACGCATCAAGATAGACGGCCCCGCCCTCCTCGTCCGCACCATGGCAGGAGACATATCCAGTCGCAAACCTCTTGCTCAGATTTTCCGCCAACACATAGCACTCATGGCCAGCCGAAAGCACTGGAAAACCGGGCCGAAATTCAATGGTTACTTCGAGGGTCTGGTGGAGTGTGTGCTGCATTTTTACCTTATCCCAGACACCTGCAGGCGATGCCACGGCGCTGGTGACGTCAAATTGCGAACCCAGCAGGTCATTTCTTGCCCCGTCTGCAATGGTGCCGGGCATAAAGATGTGCGGGAAGCTGACAAAGCAAGGGCGGCGAATATACCCATGAGTACATGGGCCGACACATGGGCGGATCGGTATGTGATGGCAAGGGACATACTGACTGCATGGGAAAGCATGGCAGACCATGCGACGAAACGGTTGTGGTGGGACGATTGTTGACAATCCGTAAGAATGTGCTATCGTTTGCAGCAAGCGGTTCTATGCCCATCTTCCATTTTGTGAAACAAACCCCATGAAGGACGCACCCAATGGCCCAAGCCTGCGGGGCCAAAACATCCTCCGGTGAACCCTGTAAACGTGCCCCTCTCAAGGGCAAAAACCGGTGCAAACTCCATGGGGGTGCGAGCACAGGCCCAATAAACCTAAGCGGCAACAAAAACTCAAAAACCCACGGCATCTACAGCCGGTTCGAGACCGAGGAAGAACAACGCCTTGGTGATGAACTTATCGCCTTGGACCTATGGGATGAACTACGCAATACGCGGCTGCAGCGATTACGGGCTCTAGCAGCGCAGAAGAAGGCCAATGCACAGCCTGAGTTGGACGAGATCACAGAGTCCGAAAACGGGATCACGCGCAAGCTAAAGCGCACTGATTACCAATCCATCATAGACAGATTAACGGCGCGTATTCAATCGCTTATCAGAGATATTCATACGCTCACCGGCAACATGCCAGATGGCGACGACATTTTCTTCGATCCTGATCCTGACCTATGAGTGCCAAGGTTCGCCTGGACGCCCTGCACCCTGGGCAGCGAGAGATTGCGCTGGCGTTCATCGAAAATCAGCGGGTAGTGATCCGGTGCGGCAGACGATTCGGAAAAACGACGCTTCTTGAGCGCACAGCAATCAAGGCCGCATGCCGGGGTAAGCGCGTGGGGTGGTTCGGGCCACAGTACAGACTGAATACCCCCACCTACAACAGGATATGCCGGTCAGCATCCCCTCAGATAACTAGGAAATCAAAACTCGATCAAATAATCGAGACGAAAGCGGGCGGATGTATCGAGTTCTGGACGCTGAACGACGAGGATGCTGGACGGTCCAGGTTCTACGATCTAGTTATCATCGACGAAGCCAGCCTCAAAGCCAAAGGGCTGCGCGATATTTGGGAGCAGGCCATAGCGCCGACGCTGCTGGACCGTAACGGCAGCGCGATCATGGCAGGGACCCCCAAGGGGATCGACTCTGAGAATTTCTTTTATGAGGCGTGCAACGACAAGTCGCTGGGCTGGGTAGAGTTTCACGCCCCCACGGCAGCCAATCCAATCCTGAGTCGGGAAGCTGTTGCGAAGCTCAAGGACGATTACCCGCCGCTGGTGTATCAGCAGGAATATCTGGCTGAGTTTGTAGACTGGTCGGGAAGCGCGTTCTTTTCGATTGATAGCCTGCTGATTGATGGCAAACCTGTCACCGTCGATTGGAAAGTGGATTACGTTTATGCCGTAGTTGATTCAGCCAGCAAGGCGGATCAACAGCATGATAGTACGGCGGTGATGTTCTTCCTCAAGAGCAGATTTGGCGTGGCACCGCTTGTCATTGCCGATTGGGATATCGTCAAGATCGAAGCCAGCCTGCTCACGAACTGGATACCGGCGATCAACCAGCGTCTGGAAGAATTGGCGACACAGTTCAACGCCAGGCGTGGCAATATTGGCATATGGATCGAGGACAAGGACAGCGGCGTAATGCTGAATCAGGCGGTGCCGCGTTTGGGTATCCAGTCCTACGCCATAGATTCCAAGATCACCAGCATTGGTAAGGAAGGCCGGGCCATCGCAGGGAGCCCTTACGTGTATCAGGGGAAGGTGAAATTCAGCGATTACGCCTACAACAAGACCAAAA
>JAKAVI010000010.1 GCA_021817355.1 Pseudomonadota bacterium
TACGGTGACTGCACGGGATGATGACCATGTCAGTGTCCGCAAAGGCGTCATCTACACAATTGCGCCTTCATCGCGTGATCCCAAGCTTCTTTGGGTGGGCACTGACGACGGGCTGGTATGGAAGACCCTGGATGGTGGTCGTCACTGGGTCAATGTAACGCCGCCGGCCCTGACTGCGTGGTCAAAAGTGGCTGGCATCGAGCCTTCACATTTCAACTCTCAAGTAGCCTATCTGGCAATCGATCGTCATCGCCTCGATGACGATACGCCCTACATTTATCGTACCCAGGATGGCGGCAAGAGCTGGGAGCGTGTGGATCATGGCATTCCACAAGGCAGCTTCGTCAATGTCGTGCGCGAGGATCCGGTGAATCCGGATCTGCTTTATGCCGGCACTGAAAAGGGGGTCTATGTTTCCTTTGATGCCGGCAGCGCCTGGCAGTCTCTGCAGCAAAATCTGCCTACGACCAGCGTGCGGGACATTGATGTCCACGACAATGACCTCGTCATCGCAACTCATGGTCGCGGCTTTTGGATCATGGACGACATCACGGCGCTGCGGCAGATGAACAAGGTTCGTAAAGGCACGGTGACACTGTTTGATCCAGAAACGGCCTATCGCGTCCGTCCCGGAGGCTTCGCGGGCACACCTATGCCGAAGGACGAACCAATGGCTGCCAATCCTCCCGATGGCGCGATGATAGACTATGTGCTTCCGGCCAAGGTCAGTGGCGCCGTAACACTGACGATCCTGGATGCACAGAACCAGGTTGTGCGCCGCTTTTCCAGCAGCGATCCTGTTCCCCACCCGAATGCGGCGACACTCGCCTATGCGCCCGAATGGATGGTCATCCCCCCGCACCTCTCAAACAGGCCGGGTATGCAACGGTTTGTCTGGGATTTGCGCGCCGCAGCCCTTGGCGCGCATCCGAGCTCCGGTGAAGACGGTGTCTGGATGCCACCTGGCAATTATACCGTCGTGTTACAGGTCAGCGATCGCGCCTATCGCGCACCGCTTCTGGTCAAACCCGATCCACGTGTCGACTTGAGCCAGGCGGGGTATGCGCGCCAGTATGCACTGGCAGCCCAGGTCGCCCAAGCGTCTGCGCAGGCTGCAGATGCCCTGGCGGCTGCAAAGACTGTGATTGGAAGCCTAAAGGCGCGAATGGCGGAAAGTGCAGGGACGTTGCAGGGCCAGCTCAGGGAGGCGCTTAACCGGGCCGAGATCATCTCGAACGTCCCCCTTCGCCTCCACACCCGCAATTCAATGGGCACGCCGCCACGTTCGCTATCGAGCCTTCGGGCGCTTTCGGGCGATCTGCGCAACCTTGAACAAGCGGTTGATGGCGCCGATGCCGACCCCAGTCCGGACGCTCTTGCCGCCTATGCCAAGCTCTCATCGCAGCTGAGGCCAACGCTTGCATCCTGGACTCACTTTGTAGATGCGGATCTTGCGCGGCTCAACACCAGCTTGCAGGCGGCAGGCGATCAGGTCATCAAGCCGTGACCTGCGATCAGGTCTCGATGTGCAGGCGCAGGGCAAAAATATGGACCGGCCCGCGGGCGCGGTTATAGGCCGGGTGTAGAACGAACTGATAATCGAGGCTGGCCGCGAGCCAGGAGGTCAGCTGCGCGCTGTAATAGCTTTCAAATATGTCTTCGGTTGAATAATTAAGTCGCCCGTCTCCGATGAGCAAGCCAAGCCCCCCGGCAGCAAAGTAAGCGCGGGCATTTCGCGACAGGCCATTGACGACGAAGGCTGCTCCAACGGTATCGTGAGGCCGCTTCCAGTCAAACCCTTTCAGGGAAAGCCCGACGGCCACCGTGCGGTTGATCTCGGTGAACTCGTAAGTTTCCTTGCTGCCATCATTGATGCCGGCACGCAGAAAGAGCCCAAGACTGCGGGTGACCTGCTGATCAACGTCGATTGAAACTCCGGTGCGCGAGCCCTGTTTGCGCACGAGCGCGGTGGAAGGAACGGTACCCGTCGCGCGGGCAAGGGCCAAGGCGTCAATATAGGAGCCCATCCGGCCATTATTGACGAACCCGGTGATTTTCGCCTGTCCGGGCAAGCCGTTCAGATGATACCTGCCTTCGAACTCTTCCACGACTTCATATTGGCTGAAGCCACGAACCAGCTGCGTGGAATTTGGAACCCGCGAAAGATCAAAGAGGCCTGTGCGCAAGGTCCACCAGCGATGGGTCCATTCCACAGCCCCGCCATAGGTATATCCCCACGCGTCCGCTGCATAATCGAAGGTGCCGGTGTCGATGAGCGACCAATTGAGGAAATTGGTCTTGGGATCATGTGCATACCAGTCATTGTCGAAGATGTCGGTAACCGCGAATTTGCCGAGGGTAACGACAAGCTTATTCGGGGCGTGCACTGGCCTGCCGCCACCCAGGCTGCGGGACGCATCGGGGCTTCCAAACCTGAAGCTCTGGCGGAAGAACAGGCGCTGGAGACGCAGATAGGGTGTCGACTGGCCGACCTTGTAGGCTTCTCCGCTGGGAAATCCGGCAACGCCCAGGGTGTTGCTGAGGCCAAAACCCTGATCGATCTCAGGATCGGCATGCACGGAACCTCCGTGCCACAGGCGGGCCCCGATGAACAGGGTCGCATCGAAGGTTTCATTTCCGGCACTTGCCGGACTGAGGCTGTTGGCGCCGCTATAGGCCGCAGGAAAGGCTGGGTGATATTGATCGACAAACGTCGCCTGCCCGCGCAGTGACCACGCCGGTCTGGCATGGGCAGGGAGGATCGTAAGCCAGGACCCCATGAGAGCCATGGCGGCTGCAGCGCTCGAGCGGCTGGTCATTAAAGAATACGCGAAGGGACGACTGCGCCTGCTTCCTAGCGAAAGAGCTGTGAGGCAGCAACCGGGATTTTGCCCGAATTGCGACAACGGTCCAATTGTGACCGCAATTTAAAGCCCCTGAAACAGGCTCTGACAGCCCGTTCCCTCCAGCACCTGATCCACGGTGCTGCGCGCAGCCGAATCGAGCCGGTTATATTCATCACGCAGCCAAGCGAGACAGCGGCCCTGATAGGCAAAGGGCGCCTGTGTCCAGGGCCTGCCGTCGATCTCACACGCAACCGTCTCAAGACCCTCTGTCAGGGCTTTGGCGTTGGCTCGCATCACCGGCACATAGACCCGGCCGATTTCGTCAAGAAGCGGGCGCAGGGACTGGGGCAGATGTGCTGGCGAAAGCCAGTCGCCACTATCTGGTTCAAGACCCGATAGATCATCAAGGATATCGACCCAAGCGACGACGCGTGGGGCAAGCTTTAATGCGATTGCTTGCGGTGTTGGATCAAAATGCGCCAGCTGCGTCAGCTGGCCGTAGAGCGCAAAGTCGCAGGCCGCCGGCCGTGCACCAAGAAGGAATGCATGACGCGAGAGGTGCTCCTTGAGGGCAAGAAGAATGCGCTGATAGCTTGCTTCGATGACAGGAGCCGTCGTGGTGTTGGAGCCCACAACATAAAGTCGCGAAATCTGCCGTTCGCCAAACCTGCGCTGTATGGGTTCAAGTTCGGCGTCGGATTGCGGTTGAACGCTCCAGCGTGGCAGCTGGTCTTCGGCCTTGCGTGCGTCGTCGACAAAGTGCCAGCGGTAATGGAACATTGCCTTGGTCAGCCATTCATCGGCAAAATCCTCGATGAGATAGTCGATGAAGGCAAGTGCTGGATCACGCGGTACTACCTCGCGCCCCTTAAACTCCATTTCGAGGCGACGCAGGATCGGCGTTGAATCCACCACCGCTTCCAGCACACCCGCCTCATTGGGCAGGTAAAACGTAGGCAGCAGTGGAACCTTGGGTTTGGGCAAATCCATATTGCTTCTGTGAGAGCCGATCACAAAGCGGTAGGGAATGTGCCGGTAGCGCAAAATGGCTAGCATCTTGCGTGTGTAGGGAGAGCCAGGCGAACCGAGAAACGTCAGCGTGTCTTGAGTTGTCAAGTTGCGCGCTCCTACATTTCGTTGCTGGAGCCGGAACGGGACTGGGGGCGCGCATTGATCAGAGCATTGATGGTGCGCTCTATGACCGTGCGTGCCTTCTGTACAGAAAGATGCTGGTCCTTGCGCAGGCGTCGCCAGACTTCAAAGCTCAGCAGCAACTCCAGCGCGCAGAACAGTGGTTCATCAGCCTTTATATCGCGAGGGAGAATTTGACTGAGCGCTCCGCGCTGCAGTCGTGTCACCACCTCGCTCTGTTCTGCCAGATATACGGATTGATGGCGGTGGACGTCCGCCGCCGCCTTGAAGGGCATGATACGCTCGAAAATGCGCACCCTGCGCTCGGTCACTTCCTTGACCCGCAGCCGCCAATCGGTGCTCGCAAAAGGTTCCTGGGCGATCGGCAACACTTCTGAGGTGATTGCCTGATAGATCTGTCGGTAAAGGTTTTCCATATTTTCGAAGTGACGGAAGACGGTGCGCAGGCCCACTCCGGCACTGGCCGCCACAGCTTCCGCACTCGGATAGACTTCCCCGGCAGCGATCAGTTCGAGCAATGCATGCACAATCTGCTGGCGACTGAGTTCGCTGCGCCGTCGTCGGCCATCGGCGCGCTCGACTGAAGACCTGGATTTGGCCATCGTTGCTTCGTCCCATGTTTGGCGTCGTCGCCCATGCGCGCGCCGTCGCCCTGCCAAAGCTCAAAGCAACATCTGCGCCACCCGGCGCCCACAAATCGCCAATCTTTTTGCGGGGGCAAGGCCGTCGCCCTTATACCCGGGCGGGTTCTTTCGGGAAACTGACATATTGAGTGCCAGAATGCCCAAATTATGATGGTCCCGTCCGGGGCTGCTGCTAGGGCATTGTAAATACGACTAAATGACGGCTCCGCGGGTCCAGCTGCGACCATCCTAAGTGGTTAACACTTGTTCAACGCCCATCTAGGCCGCCCCGGTCAGCACTTCGACGGCGGCGGCGTCAAAAACCTTGGAGTCCACCTTGAGATAGGCAAGTCCCTCTTCTACGACGACTACCACCTCAGATACCCCGGGCATGCCGCGCAGCTTGCGGGCCAGAGCGTCGGCATCGGCGGACTGCGGCAGTCGGACGAGGCGCGTGGTCAGGTAATTTGGCCGCCTCATCGTCACAGCAATGAGGATCCAGATTACGGCAAGGACCGAGGTCAGCGCGAAGACACCCACATCACCGCCCGCCTGCAGGCTCCAGCCTCCAACTGCACCGCCAAGGAATATGCCGAGAAATTGCGAACTCGAATAGACCCCGGTCGCCGTGCCCTTGGCTTCGGGTGGGGCGGCTTTGGTGACCAGCGACGGCAGGCTCGCCTCCATCACATTGAACCCGGTAAAGAAAAGGGCAAGTGCCAGGACCAGGATGACGGCGTTACCGGCTCCTGACAAAAGCAGCAGCTGGCTTGCAGCCAGAGCGACCACCGCAGTGACAAAAACCATCTTCATACGCCGGTACTTCTCGGCGACGATGATCGAGGGCACCATGACAATCACGCTGAACAGCAGCACCGGCAGATAGACATACCATTGCTTGTGGTTGCTGACCGAAAGGACCTGGTGCAGCAGGTGCGGCATCACAAGAAAGGTTGCAGTGAGCATCGCGTGCAGTACGAAAATGCCATAATCAAGGCGCAGCAGATCATGGTTGGTCAGAACCCGCCCCAGCATGGAGGGTACCGCCTCAGCGTCGCGGTGATGCCGGACGGCGACCGGATGGGGCACCACGAACAGCGTGATGAGAATGCCCAGGAAAGCCAGTCCCACCATCAGCCAGAATATGCCGGCAACGCCGATAACGCCGGCAACCAATGGCCCGGCAACCAGCGCCACCAAGAATGACATGCCGATGGTGATACCCACCATCGCCATGGCTCCGGTTCGATGCTCCTCGCGCGTCAGATCTGCAACAAGTGCTAGAACCACCGAGCCGATCGCGCCCCCGCCTTGCAGCGCCCGACCGATCACGACGCCAAGCATCGAGGTGGCCGTCGCGGCCACCGCACTGCCCGCAGCAAAAATCAGAAGACCGGCAACAATCATTGTCTTGCGGCCGATGCGGTCCGACATGAGTCCGAAGGGAATTTGCAGCAGGCCCTGGGTCAGTCCATAGATACCAAGGGCCAGGCCGGTCAGTAGGGCAGAGGCACCGCTCAGGTGCCTCGCGTAGCTCGCAAAGACCGGATAGATCATGAAAAGTCCCAAAAGGCGTACGGAAAAGACGGCCGCCAGGGACAGCGCCGATAGACGTTCCTCGTGTGTCATGGTCGCGACCATACCAGCCAATCCGGCCGACGGAATAGCTTGGATGTCGCGGCTGCGCGATAAAATGTGAACAATTCGACAGTTGGTGCCCGTGGTGGCGGACACCAACCACACAGCTCCTAGAATGCCTTGGAGATGCCGAAGAAGAAGCCGCGGCTGGCACCCCATTGCGGGGCACCAACGCCAATGCCAGAGCCATCACGGATCTCATAGCGACGGTCGAAAAGATTGATGACGTCGCAGCGGATAGAAATGCCCTTCAGTGTACCACGGGTGAAGGCGTGGCTCGCGCCAAGATTGACGACCACATAGCCTGGAACATGTCCGCCATTGGGAACGGTGGTGGTTCGCCTGAGGCCCGAGCCGTAAAGCATATCCATACTGATCCGGTTCATGCCCCAGCGATAGGCAGCTCCGGCAGACGCTGTCATGGCCTGATCATGATCGAGGTAAATATAGTGGTTTGCGATATAGGCAAGGTCTGCGGCCGAGAAGTTGAACTGACTGGTTATAATGTGCTTGCCGATCGCATGGGCGAAAGCAAGATTGCCATACGCGCTGAAACCTCCATGAAGATAGGAGCTCGTGAATTCCAGTCCGTATTGCTGACCGCGGGCGTAATTGAAGGGCGTAAGAATGATTGGTGCCCCGAACTGTCCTTCGCCACTGAGGTTCCGGGAAATCTTGTAGTAGCTGTCAACTCCGACACTGAAATGAGGAGAGATGATCTGACTTGCGCCGACATCATAGTAATTGGCGCGTTCAGCAACCGGAGTGGTATCGCTCAGGACTGCCG
>JAKAVI010000414.1 GCA_021817355.1 Pseudomonadota bacterium
TGGCCGAATGCCTCCGTCTCCTCCTGGAGCGAGGTGACCACAACCGAATATTCGTAGATCTCGCTCGCCTCGCCGATCTCGGCGAAGGAAAGCTAAGGGGCGCGCTGTCATCGACTGCGTGTGGTCTAATCCCGCCCGCAATCGGTACCAGAGGTCAGTTCTTCACAACTAACGCAACGCCTGCCGACGCAGATGCCGTACCAGCGCGACTTCGTCGAACTGGGCCTGGGTGCGATGGGCCTCGGCATCGGCAATCTTCTTGAGCTGCTGCTCCATCGCCAGTTCCAGGCTCTTCATGTCCTGGAAGGCGGCCGTCAGTTCGAGTTGCACCGCGGCGCGCTCGCGCTCCAGCTCGCTCAAGGTCGCCTTGAGATTGTCCCGCCGACTGTCCATCGAGCGCAGAAAAGATGGAAAGGCAGCGCGGCCGATCTCCGATTCACTGGCGCGCTGGCGTTCGCGCACCACGCTCTCGTCAAGGTCGCCGATTTTCTTTTCGCTATCGGCAATCATGGCATCGAGCGTTCCCATGCGACGCTTGAATTCGTCGACGCGGAATTTTTTGAGGCGCAGCAGGCTGTCACGGCGTTTCATGTTACTTCTCCCATCACCCCTTCATCGACAATCGCGCCAAGCGCTGCATACCCGGTCGCAAGAGAAGTATGCTCTTCCTTGGCTTGTGACAGGAATGCTTCGAGCTTTGGATGCAGCTCGATGGCCGTGTCGATCTCAGCATTGGTACCAAGCTTGTAGGCCCCCAGACGAATGAGTTCGGCCATGTCGTCATAGGCCGCCATCGCCTTGCGGGCGCGCGCAACCACGCCCTGCTCCGCCGCATTGTTGCAGGCGGGCATGGTGCGGCTGACCGATTTCAGAACATTGATGGCAGGAAAGCGTCCGCGTTCGGCGATCGCCCGATCAAGCACGATGTGGCCATCGAGGATGCCACGTACCGCATCGGCGACCGGCTCATTGTGGTCATCGCCTTCAACCAGCACGGTAAAGAGCGCGGTGATCGAGCCGCGTCCGCCCTCGCGCCCCGGACCTGCACGCTCCAACAGTCGGGGCAGCTCGGCGAACACCGTGGGTGTATAACCCTTGGTCGTCGGCGGTTCCCCCGCCGAAAGACCGATTTCTCTTTGTGCCATGGCAAAGCGGGTGACTGAATCCATCAGCAGAAGCACACGCATGCCCTCATCGCGCAGCTGCTCGGCCACCGTCATCGCCACATAGGCCGCCTGGCGTCTTACCAGGGCCGGCTGGTCCGAGGTCGCCGCCACAACCACCGAGCGGGCAAGCCCCTCCTCGCCCAGATCATCTTCGATGAACTCCTTGAGCTCCCGGCCGCGTTCACCGATCAGACCGATGACGATGGCATCGGCATCGGTGTAGCGGGCCATCATCGACATCAGCGTCGATTTCCCAACACCCGATCCGGCGAAGATGCCCATGCGCTGGCCGCTGCAGCAGGTGGCAAAAGCGTTAATGGCACGCACGCCGACGTCGAGCTTGGCCCCCACACGCGCGCGGCCATGCGCAGCAGGCGGCGCCGCCTTGATGGGATAGCCGATCGCCCCCTTGATCAGCCGCCCCTTGCCATCGGCGGGTTCGGCAAAGGCATTGAGGATGCGGCCAAGCCAGGTCAGGTTGGGATAGATCTTGAGCGGATGATCATCAAAATCTGCCCTCGCGCCCAGCGCTACTCCGTGCATGCTGCCCAGCGGCATGAGCAGCGCCCGGCCCTCGCGAAAGCCAACCACCTCGCAGGGAATCTGCTCGCCATCAGTGGCATAGACCCGCGCCTGTCCGCCCATCGAGATCGCCCCGGCCGCACCGGTGACCTCGACCAGAAGCCCTTCAATGCGGGCGACGCGGCCAAACCGGCGGAGCCTGGGAACTGCAGCGATTTCTCGAACAAGGGCATTCATGGCAGCTTCCCTGGGAGGGACCGGCGCGTCCGGCACCATCCCCGCCATCTTTCCCCCCAAGGACTTAAATGGCGGTAAACTTAACAAAGTGAATCAAGGAGATGCGACAGCGGCGCCGCGGCAGGGGGTTATTTTTCGTTAGGCTCTGTTCGAAGGAGATGAAATCGGGCAAAACTGCGAAAGCGGATGTTAACCATTTTCGCTTACCTTGCTGAAAGTCCGTTTACCGGTGCCCGGCAGGGGCAGAGCTGGAGGGGGGAATAGGTCCATGCGTGTGCTGCTTATAGAAGATGACAGCGCCATGGCGCGCAGCATTGAGCTGATGCTGCGCTCCGAAACATTCAACGTCTACACCACCGATCTGGGCGAAGAGGGTATCGACCTCGGCAAGCTTTATGACTACGACATCATCGTCCTCGACCTGCAGCTGCCGGACATGAGCGGCTTTGAGGTGTTGCGGGCGCTGCGCGTGGCCAAGGTCCAGACCCCGGTGCTGATTCTCTCCGGCAACGCCATTGTCGAAGCCAAGGTCAAAGCCCTCGGCTTCGGTGCCGACGACTACATGACCAAGCCCTTCCACAAGGATGAGCTGATCGCCCGTATCCAGGCCGTGGTGCGTCGCTCCAAGGGCCATTCTCAGTCGGTCATCACCACCGGCAAGCTCATCGTCAATCTCGATGCCAAGACTGTCGAGGTCGATGGCAGCCGCGTGCATCTGACCGGCAAGGAATATCAGATGCTGGAACTGCTGTCCTTGCGCAAGGGCACCACCTTGACCAAGGAAATGTTCCTCAATCACCTTTACGGCGGCATGGATGAGCCCGAGCTGAAGATCATCGACGTCTTCATCTGCAAGCTGCGCAAGAAGCTCGCAGCGGCCACCAGCGGTGACAATTACATCGAAACCGTGTGGGGCCGCGGCTATGTGCTGCGCGATCCGGCCGAGGAAGTTGCCGCATAGGGGCGGCAAATTCCCCGGACCAATTGTGCGGCCCCCCAAAGGGCAACGCCCTGAACGGGCCTGCGCAATGCTCTGCCGTGCGCATCACCAAATTTGTCGGCATCCGGCCTCATCTTTCAGATCCTCAAGATGCTTTGAGCCAGGAGCCTAGGCTCACGCCACCTCGCTCTGGATGAGAGGGACGCGCGCGCCCGCAAGGACGCCATCCTCAGCGGGCAGGACGCTCTCACCATCCTCCCCGCTGAGCCTCTTGCGCCTTCGGCTGGCCCATGGACCTGGCGGCAAGGCGCGCGGACAGACGCTGGGCTTGCGCGCTCAGAACGGCGTACAGCTGAGTAGGCGGTGGCCGAGGGCCGAGCCAATGAGCAGGTGCTGGCCCCGCTCAACTGCGACATCCGCGGCGGCGATCGGATCACCCAGATTGGCATAGATCTGGGTGATCCCGTGCGGCAGGCCATCTTGGAGCTCAACGCGGATCACGGCGCTCGCAGAGGGTTGGCGCGGGTCCTGCTCAAACCGGGCGAGGTCAAAGAGTTTGGGATCGCCCGCGATGAGAAGGGCGTGCTTGCCGACCGGACTGAGTGCGCCAGGAGCGAGCGGCAAGGGATAGCGGCCCGCAAGCGTCAGATGTCCAAGAAAGGGGTCGATCCTGTAGGTCGCAAGGACGCGGGACACCGCAAGGCCGACATAGAGCCTGCTGCCATCGGCCGAAAGGGCAATGCCGCGCGGAGCCCTCAATCCCTTGGCAACAATGTGCGGCACCTGGCCGTCGTAAAAGATGATGCGCCCTTTGGCAGAGGTGAGATAGGAGCGCAGAAGACTCAAAAAATCGCCGTTAACAGGGGGGGCATCAACCGCATAGAAGCGGTTGGCATCCTGCACCGCCAGCGCGCGCACATGCGCGAACAGGGACGAGCCGATATCGGCGGTCTCGGAGAGGCCTGGATGGGCGCCAAGATGAACTGAGAAGATGTCGACCGATCCGCTGAGCTGGCCAGGACTTGCGGCAAAAAGAACGAGATGCCCCGCCTTGTCGCGCCACAGCGCCAGCGCGGTAGGACGAAAGCCCGCCGGCACGCCACCAAGACGCTCAGGCAAAAGCTTCGGGCGGGCAGGATCGGCGAGATAGATGCCATCCTCCGTCGCAGGCTTGAGCGCGGCGACAGCCAGAAAGGCAAGCCCCGTGCGCTCATCGACGACGATGTCCCGCACCGCCAGGCTTGCGGCGAGCCAGCAGCGTCCGGTGTAGCCGGGTTTGACGTCCGCAAAACTGCCGCCGGCAGAGAGCGTACGCAAAATCAGCGCCAGCACCCCCACAAGAAACGCCACGCCCAGAATGCAGAACGCCCGCTTGAGGTGTCGGTACGAATGGCCAGGACGGACGGGGCGGGTCATCGCCATCAGCCCACCCTGTTGGGTGCGTCGGCAAACTGCAGGTCCGCCAGCCGGGCGTAAAGTCCGCCATGTGTCACCAGTTCCCGATGACTGCCCTCGCCGACCAGACGGCCGCGATCAAGCACGAGGATGCGCTTCAGCTTCTGGATGGTGGCAAGGCGATGGGCGATGACAAGGGTCGTGCGCGCGGCCATCAGATTGGCCAGTCCCTGCTGCACCAGACGCTCGTTCTGTGCATCGAGTGCACTTGTTGCTTCATCAAGGAGCAGCAGCGGCGCATCGCGCAGCATCGCGCGGGCAATGGCAAGGCGCTGACGCTGGCCACCAGACAGCGTAACACCGCGTTCGCCCAGCAAGGTGTCATAGCCTTGCGGCAATTGTTCGATGAACTCGGCGGCAGCTGCAGCTTCGGCAGCGCGGTGGAGTTCAGCCGTGCTCGCCTCCTCACGGCCATAGCGGATATTGTCGGCAATGGAGCCGGAAAAAATCACCGGTTCCTGGGCGACAACCGCGATTTGCCGGCGCAGTTCGACGGGATCAAGTTCGGCGATATCGATATCGTCGATGCGAATGACGCCCCGGCTCAGCGGATAAAAGCGCAGGAGCAGCTGAAACACCGTGGACTTGCCGGCACCCGAAGGACCGACCAGCGCCACCGCCTCGCCCGCGTCCACCTTGAAACTGAGCCCGTCGAGCGCCGCCATATCCGGCCGCGTCGGATAGCAGAAGTGAACATCGTCAAAACACAGCCTGCCCTCGACCTTCTGCTTGAGCTGGCGCGGAAAGGACGGTGCGCTGATCTCAGGAACCGTGCGCATCAGTTCGGCCAGCCGTTCGGAGGCCCCGGCCGCACGCTGCAGATCTCCGAAGGTTTCAGAGAGCGCGCCAAAACCGCTGGCCACCAGCACTGCATAGAACAGGAACTGCGCCAGCTCGCCGCCGCTCATGTGCCCGGCGATGACGTCCTGTGCCCCGACCCACAGGATGGCGACGATGCAGGCAAAGGCTGCGATCGTCACCACCACGGTCATGCCAGCACGCACCCGCGTGCGCGAGATGGCCATGGTGAAGGAGGCTTCGACATCGGCAGCGAAAAGGCGGCTGTCGCGCGCTTCATGGGTAAAGGCCTGTACCGTCTGCACCGCGTTCAAGGTCTCGGCGGCGCGCGCCGCGATCGAGGCGACGCTGTCCTGGCTCTTGCGCGAGAGCCGGCGCACCCAGCGCCCCAGCCCCAAAAGGGGCACCATGACAAGAGGCACGGTGATCATGACCAGGAGCGAGAGCTTGAACGAGGACAGGATCATGAGCACGAGGGCGCCCGAAAGCATCACGAGATTGCGCAGCGCAATCGAGGCCGAAGAGCCGATCACCGTCTGAATGAGCGTGGTGTCCGCCGTCAGACGCGACAGCACCTCGCCAGTACGGGTGTGTTCGAAGAAGGATGGGCTAAGACGCAGTACATGCTCGAATACCGCGCGCCGGATATCGGCAATGACACGCTCGCCAATCCAGGTCACAAAATAATAGCGCACCCCGGTGGCCAGTCCGAGCACCACCGCCACCGCAATCAGGAGCAGAAAATAATGACCGATGCGGGCGGCATCGGCACGGTTGAAACCGTGATCGATCATGCCGCGCAGCGCCCAGGGAACCGTCAGGGTTGCCGCCGAGGAGCACAGCAAGGCGACGCCAGCGCCGACAATGTGCCAGCGATAGCGGATCAAAAAGGGCAAGAGGACACGCAAGGAGGAAAGCGAGCGCGCCTTCGCCCGCCCCTGAGCCAGCCGTCCAACCTCGTCGACAAATTCCTGTCCGGAGCCAGCCAAGCGGAAAGCCGTCCTAACCACACGAAAATATAGACGCCGTTAACGCAGTTGCGAACGAGACGCTTCGCCGCGCCACCCCCGGCTTGCCCGGCGCCATGCCAAGGGCGGACCCTTCCCGTGAGGCCAGCGCGGAGCAGCTTGCATCGCTCCGCCTGATCCCCTATAAGCCGCCGCTTCCAACGGGTTTTCTGAAGAAGGTCGCGGCCATGAAGAAGGGCATCCACCCCAGCTACCACTTTGTCGAAGTGGCGCTCAATGACGGCTCGACCTACAAGACCCGCAGCACCTGGGGTTCTGAGGGCGACAAGCTCACCCTCGATATCGATCCCTCCACCCATCCGGCCTGGACCGGCGGCCAGCAGCAGCTGATCGACCGTGGTGGCCGCCTGTCACGCTTTAACAGGCGCTTTGCCGGTTACGTGAAGGCCTGAATTTTCAGCGATAGCCTAACAAGGGGCGGATCTGCCATGCGCCCCTCAGAAGACGCCCGGCGCGGAGCTGGTCGCCTGCCAGCCCTCAGGCTGTGGGCTGGCAGCTGACCCCTGGCAATGGACAATGCGGGCAAGGGCCTACTCGTCCTGCGCTCCACTGGTCTTCTGTGCCCCCTCTTCGGCCCGGGCCTCATCCTCGCCCCCGAGCTCTGCCGTGGTTTCGGCAATCGGACGCAGGGCTGCCCCCCCATCGCGACGGGAGAGACGATCACGGCGCTCGGCCGCCCGTTCCACTGCAAGGTCGAGTTCAAGCTGGGTGCAAAGACCGAGCGTAACCGGGTCGACGGCCTTCAGATTGGCAATGTTCCAATGCGAGCGATCGCGGATTTTTTGGATCGTCGATTTGGTGGTGCCGACCAGCTTGACGATGTCGGCATCGGAAAACTCGGGGTGATTGCGCAAGATCCAATAGACCGCGTCGGGCTTGTCC
>JAKAVI010000111.1:0-2152 GCA_021817355.1 Pseudomonadota bacterium
CGATCTGCTCCAAGCCTCTCAGTATCCGTGCTTTCACTTCCATCCATGTAGCTCTGATCCTCGCTATCGCTTAGAGGGTGATCGCGGCTCGTATATGTCGCCATCATCAATTGGATGCATTTAGGAGGAGGCGCTGCAGCAATTCAGTCGCCAGATCACAAATAATCAATCCTGGCGTATTAGCCGCGAAATGTTATCCCCGGTAGGGTCGATCGGCGTGCGGGGACACGTCAACAGCTGCCTTCTGGGTGGCTCCAGAAGGTTTTGTATGTCTCAGCAGGGTCTTGTGACCGGCGTTTCTGCGCCGTTTGGTTCATTTGCGTCGTCATCTTCCAAGTCTTACCTGGACACCGTTTCTCCGGCGCGCCTCGCGCTGGGGATGATCATCGCCTTTACCCTTGTCAGGCTGGTCCTGATGGAGGTGGTGGGGCTTGGGGTGGATGAGAGTTACACCCTCGCGATTTCGCGGGTGGGCTTAAGTCTTTCCTATTTCGACCATCCACCTCTCCACATCTGGCTCGCACATTTTGCGCAGGTGCTGCTCGGCAATGGTCGTGCCGCCCGCCTGCCATTCGTCCTGCTGTCGGCAGCCACCTGCTGGGCGATGTTCGGTTTCAGCTCGCGTCTTTTTGGTACCAGAGCTGGGCTCTGGACCTTGCTGGTCATGAACCTCACCGTTTTCTTTGGTGTGGTCGCGTCCTCGTGGATTTTGCCGGACGGCCCGCTCAACCTTTTCCTGCTGCTTGCGGCGTGGGCCTTTGCCCCGATCGCGCTGGGCGAGGGTGAGAGTCACGGCTCCTGGAGCCGCTGGCTCATCATTGGTCTTTGCATTGGGCTTGCCGGCCTCTCCAAATATCACGCTGTGCTCTTTGGCCTTGGTCTTCTCGGCTTCATCGCTGCAACCCCGCGCCTGCGTGGGCTCTTCCGTCAGCCCCAACCTTATCTTGGGCTGCTGGTCGCGGTTGCGATATTCTCGCCAGTGCTTGTCTGGAATGCCGAGCACGGCTGGGCATCGTTTGCCTTTCAGGGCGGTCGGGCCGGCTTTCAGGGGTTCAAGCTGGCCGCGCCGCTCGGACAGATAGGAGGGCAGGCACTGCTTCTCACGCCCTGGATATTTGTGCCGGCGGCCTATGCTGTCTTTCTCGCACTTAAGGAGCGCGATGAGAGGGCACGGCTCTGTCTATGGCTGGGTGGGACCATTGTCGGGTTCTTTATGCTCTTAAGCCTGTGGAGCGGGGCAGGCATGATGCACTGGACGATGCCGGGCTGGATTCTCCTCCTGCCACTGCTGGGCGATCTGCTGGCGAGGAGGGCGCAGAGCAAAGCCTGGCCGCGGCGCTGGGCGGTCGTATCGCTGGGGCTCTTCCTCTGCGTCAGTGCTGGCGCGGCCGCGGCAGCATCGACCGGCTGGCTTGGCGGCGAATTTCCGGGCCTGTTCAGGACAGATCCCACGATAGGAGCTTTTGAATGGCACCCCCTGCGCACTGCGCTGGCTGAGCGCGGCCTGCTTTCGAATCGCAAGCTTTTCGTGACGACGCTGGACTGGGTGGAAGGGGGCAAGATCGCGCAGGCTCTGGATGGTGCCCTGCCGGTTACGGTCCTGTCAGATTATCCCCACGGATTTGCCTTCATGCCGCGCCCACGACTGGGCGAGAACAGCCTCATCATCGCGCGGTCCGCACAGATTGCCTACGACCTCAAACGCCTGCACAGGTACTACGCCAGCATTCGGAAACTTCCTCCGATCATCATTGGGCGGGGCGGCCGGCCGGAAATCCGCCTCGAGGTGCTTTATGCCCGAGATCTTCTCAAACCCTATCCCAATCCCTATGCCGGCTGACGCCGAACCAAAGTGCCTTCTGGACGGCTCTTGGGCCCCTTAGAGCCGCGCGCGCTCAGCGGCACGTCCAAGCCCGGGTGAACCTGGCCGGTAGCGAAGCGCCTTGCCCGTCATTCCTGGCAGAATGAGGACGGGAGCCTGCCCGCTCCCTCGGCGCCCGAAGGCGGAGGTGGTCGCGGTCCGCAAATCTCTGCCTCGCTTCTTGCCGGCAGGGGAATCGGGTGAAAAATTCATGCTGCGATGAGACTTGCGAGGTATTCATCGTCCCAACCGGCGGTTTTGCGTTTGAGGCGCATGGAATCTTTGGCGGAC
>JAKAVI010000111.1:2162-7016 GCA_021817355.1 Pseudomonadota bacterium
ATCTGCCGCCGCCTGTTCCATCGCAAGCCTCCACCATCGAATCAGTGGAGCACCATCGATTCAGCACATCATCTTGATGTCACGCGGTTTTTCACCCGATCGCCCTGTTCTTGCCGGCGGCAGATCTTGCGTATTTCACAAATACGGGACAGCAGTTTCGGCAATTCGCGGACGCCAGTTTTGCTAAATCCCGGACAGCGGGAGGGACGGGCCGGGCGAGGCTGTGCGCTTCGGACTTGGAGAGCGGGTCAGGGTCCGCGATAGTGAGATCATGAGTTTTGCCTCCGAGAGTGGGCCCCTTGCCAAGCGCCGTGCGCTCGCGCGTCGGCGGCGGCTTGCAAGCGGCCTGTTGCTTCTGGCTGCAGCCGTTTTCGTCGCGATGCAGTTCATGCCGAACAGTTTTGGCGTACGTCTTGCCGATGCCGCGTCCGAAGCGGCCCTGGTGGGGGGGCTCGCCGACTGGTTTGCGGTGACAGCGATCTTTCGTAGACCGCTCGGTCTTCCCATTCCCCACACCGCCCTCATTCCCAAACGCAAGGATGCCATCGGCGAGGCGCTGGCGGCTTTTGTGCGCGACCGCTTTCTTGCTCCTGATCTCGTGGTGGCGCGGCTGCGGCAGAATAATCGCGCCCTTCAGATCGCCGAGTGGCTTCGAAGTGCGACGGCGGCGTCGTTTGTCGCCGAGCGTGTGGCTGCGCTCTTGCCCATGCTCCTGGAAGCGAGCGATTCGCCCGCAACCCGGCGCCGGCTGTTCAGGCTCATCCAGCAGACCCTGGGGCGGGTTGATCCGGCACCTCTTTTTGGCGCTGCCATTGACGGGCTCATCGCCTCCGGTCGGCATGTGCTGCTGATCGACATGGGGGTTGAACTTGCCCGCGCCTCGCTCGTTACGCTGGAACCGATCTTTCTGACCAACGTGGCATCGCGGACGGGACGGTTCTTTCCGGCCTATTTCGATCGCAAGATCGCCGATGGCCTCATGTCCGGTCTGCGTCACTGGCTGGATTCAATCGCAACGCCTGCGAGCCAGGAACGCGCCGAAGTCGAAGCCTGGCTCCGGCTGAGCCTCGAAAACCTCAGATACGCGCCCGGCTATCCTGCCCTGATCACCGAATTGCGCCTGGCGATTTTCGAAAATCCCGCCCTTCAGACCCTCCTCACTTCCGCCATCGACGAACTGCGTCACGAGATCGAGGCCGATCTTGCCGCACCCCAGCCGCAGCTGCCGGGAGTGCTGGCCAGAGGCACCAAGCGCCTTGGAGCGGCGCTGGCCGAAAGTCCTGAGCTTCAAGGTTATCTCAATGGGGCACTCGAGCGGCTCGTCACCGACTACATTGCGCCCTGGCGTTCGGCCATCAGCCAGTTCATTGCCGATGTGGTCGCGTCCTGGGACACCGCGACCATCGTTGATGTCATCGAGCTGGAAGCTGGCAGCGATCTGCAGTTTGTGCGCATCAACGGTACCGTGGTGGGCGCCCTGATCGGTATCCTGCTCTTTCTGATTGCCCGGACACTGTGAGCCTAGAGATAGGGCATAAGCAGGCGAATGGCCGCATCACGGAGCTGCTCGGGCACTGGGGCATTCAGAAGCGCCTCCCGGTCCAACGGCGTACTTGACTGCTCCATGCGGGCAAGTTCGCGGTCCATCCGTGCGGTCAGGTTGCGGTCATAGCATTCGAGTTCGAACTCGAAATTGAGCCGCAGCGAGCGTGTGTCCCAATTGCTGCTGCCGAAACAGCAGAACTCTTCGTCGACCGTCATCAGCTTGGCGTGCTGGAAGGGAGGAGGGGTCAAGGCGATGCACGAAAGCCCGTGCCGAAAAAACCGCAGATGGGCCCTGATAGCCCAGTCGAGCGGTCGGGAATCGGTATGGGCCGGCAGCAGGATCTTCACGTCGACCCCGCGCAGATGGGCCTGGTGGATCGCAAAGAGGAGGCGCTCGTCGGGCAGGAAATAGGGTGTGGCGATGCGCACCCGCCGGCGGGCCTGCCCCAGGGCCGCTCCGAAAAGGGTCTCCGTGGTGTAGAGGTCAGCATCAGGTCCTGAACGTACGCCGCGGGCAAATACCTCGCCTGAGGGCGCAATCTGAGGCCACCAGAGTTCGCCTTCGAGCATCTCGCCGGTGGTGAAGCTCCAGTCGCGGGCAATCGACTCCATGATCTGGCGTACCACCGGGCCTTCAACCCGGGCGTGGAAATCATCGACGCGTGCACCGTCGTTGCTGGAGCTGGACAGATTCTCATCACTGATATTGAGGCCACCGGTAAAGCCAAGCTGGCCGTCGACCACGAGGAGCTTCTTGTGGCTGCGCATGTTAAGAAAGGGCATGCGCCAGGGAAAATAGGTGTGCAGGAAGCGCGCCGTAGGCACGCTTTCGGCGCGCAGTCGTTGCCAGGCGGGACTGCGGAAATACCCGCCACCAATGCCATCGATGAGGACGCGGACGGCAACGCCGCGTCTCGTCGCCTCGCTCAGGGCTTCGATAAATTGGCGGCCGACCCCGTCATCCCGGAAGATATAGGCGCTCAGGGCAACGCTGCGACGGGCTGATCTGATGGCCTCCAGCATCACCGGATAGGCCTCGGCCCCCCCGTGCAGGAGCGTGACCACGTTGCCAGCAGCCAGGGGGCTGGTGTTGAGGCGCCCGCCGATGGCCGCAAGCTTGGCGATGGGCTCGGGCAGGCTAGGCTCGGTGGCCTGACCGCCCGCCTGGGCCGGCTCGAGTTCAAGGCGATGCAGGCGCAGGGCCCGGCGGGTCACGCGGTTGATGCCAAAGAGGTAGTAGAGAAGCCCCCCGGCCAGCGGGACGAGCCAGGTGATACCGATCCAGCCCAGGGCAGAGCGGACATCGGCCTTGCGCAGGAGTACGTGGCTGCTGACAAAACCCGCGGTCGCAAGATAGATGAGCACAAGGACCAGAATTTCTGGCCGGGTCAGCCCATGAACGGGAATGAACGACAGGAGCATCATGGCAAATCGACCCAGCCTTTCTTGTGACCAAACCATAAGCCAATTGGGAGACGAACCGTTGCGCAAAGTTCCGCGTTGACGCGGTGGGGTACCAACTCCATATACCGGGCATGGATGCGCGGTTGAACGGACACGGGCCAATCGGGCGGATGCGGGCGACAAAGCCGGGCGGTTCCTCGCAGTCGGTGCTGCGGGTGGTGAGCTGGAACCTTCTGCGCTTGGTAGGTGCCGGGGTCGAGGATGTGGCCGAGCTGATTGGACGGTATCAGCCCGATCTGATGCTGATGCAGGAAGCCACCGCCGAAGTTTCAGCCCTGCCGGGCCTGGTTGGCGGCACCCTTCACCGTGAGCCGATGGACCGGCGGGTCTATGGCCTTGCCGCCTGGAGTTCGCGCCCCCTGCCACCGCCCTCGGCGCTGCCGCTGCCGGTCTCGCGCATGCCTGGACGGGTACCACCGCGTCTTTCCCAGATCATCAGTTTTGCCGGTGTCACCTTTGCCAATGTGCATCTGAGCCACGGCCAGTTCCTGAACCGGCTGCAACTCCTGCGCATCGTGCGCAATATTGAGGGACCGCTGGCCATCATCGGCGACTATAATGCGGTAGGTCCCATCCGCATGCGCGGTTTCCGCGATGTTGGTCCACGCGAGCCAACCCATACCGCCAACATCATCCCCTTTCGCCTTGATCGCTGCATGGCCCGTGGCATTGATTGCCAGGTGGCGCAGGTCGCAGATCGGGGGCCGTCCGATCATCATCCCATCGTGCTCGACCTCTGCGTGGCGGAAGGTGCGGCGTAGGTTTGCGACGCAACGCATCTGAGCGTTGGACATAGCGCGCTCTTTGCCCTCGACGGACAAGGCGAGAACGTCGCGCTCGCGTTCACATATGGAGAGGAGTTTGTCTTCAGCTGCAGGACTGGCGCGCATGCCATTAAAAATTCTTCACAGGGCAGGTGCGACAGGGTGGCGAGAGCTGGCGCGAGGATGGATTTGGCGTTCTGACTGGATTAGTAGACAGGCGTTACCAACGGAAAATGGTGAGATATGGAAACCGCACGCAAGGACCTTGGCCGGCTGAACGATCTGGACGCCATCGACAAGCTTCTCACCGTCAAGGGACTGAAGCTTCTCGATGTCGGTTGTGCCTCCGGGGCACAGGATCGCGAACTGGTCGCCCGTGGCGCAACCGTGCTCGGTGTCGAACCGGATCCGGTTCAGGCTGAAAAGAACCGCCATGCCAAGCCGCTTGCCGGGCTTCAGTTTGTTGAAGCCCGCGCCCAGGCGCTGCCTGCCGAGGACCAGAGCATGGATGGCGTGTTTTTCTTCCGCTCGCTGCACCATGTTCCGATGGAAGCGATGGACGCAGCGTTTGCTGAAGCTGCGCGTGTTCTCAAGCCCGATGGCTTTTTATGGATTGTCGAGCCGGGCATGACGGGAACGCATTTTCCGCTGATGCGCCCCTTTCATGATGAAACCGTGGTGCGCAACGCTGCACAGGCGGCCCTGGCACGCAACAGCGGCAAGCTTTTCGAGAGGGTGGAGCTGTTCGAGTATTTCGTCTATCCGCGCTTTGCCGATTTTGCGGCCTTCGTGAATCAGGTCACGGGTCAGACCTTCAATAACATCCAGCGTAGCCAGGTCGAAACCGACACGGTACGTGCAGCGTTCGAGGCAGGTCGTACCAAGGAGGGTGATTACCTCTTCGAGCAGCCGATGCTGCTCAATCTCCACCGCGGGCCAAAGCACGCGCGCTGATATGCAGTGGCTGGGTCTGCCCTGGGTCCGCTCCGGTGTTCGGCGCAGTGCCTGAGCAAGGACGGCTCGGATCCAGGATAAATCCTCCCGCCGTCTAATCTGAAGTTCCCGCAGTCTTGAAGCGAAT
>JAKAVI010000047.1 GCA_021817355.1 Pseudomonadota bacterium
GAGCAATCACGGATATAGCTCGACGTGACGAAGGCGTTGCCGGAATACGTTTTGCCGTAACGACGATCCTGCAGCACCGGGTGAAAGCCGGCGAAATCGTCGGTGGCGTGTCGGATCGCCTTTATCGTGAACGCCGCAAAGGCGGTGCCCAGCGCGTGAAGTTGCTCGCGGCCCAGTGGTTTCGGCCTGGCGTAGACATGAGCGGTTTTCCCGGTCGCGATGTGGAAGACTGCCAAACCTATGGGTCCAGTCTCCTTATACCAGCCGCTCACATCAATGCCGATTTTGCCGTTGACCAAGAGAACATCAAAGGGATCCACCGGTAGGGCAGGCTTGGATTCCTGAACGACGTAACCCGGAATCAAAGGGCCAAATATGCGTATGACAGCAGCGCGGAAAGTCGGATAGTCACTTTGCGTCGCCCAGTCCGGTTGCGGCAGCTTCAGGCGCGCGACCCAGTACTCGGGATGGCCCTGGAACGCGAAATGATCGGAAAGCCAGCATTCGTGAGCTGGGCAGGCAATATTTTCAAGACCTGGCAGCGGGTTCAGCCTGTAGCGACTGACCTTGTCATCGCTGTCGGAGGGCTCGCTGAAACCGCGCAAATTCTTGAAGTTGTTACGGCCTTGGTGCAGCAGCAGCACGGCGTCATGATAGACGTAGTCAGTACCCGCGCGCGATGGTTGGATTCTCGATCCGAAGATAAGTAGCCCCAGAGTGATCGAGGCAAGGATCAGGTGGCGCAAATTCATAGCGATTTTCCTCGTCCAATCCACATTACGCAAACGCCTGACATTTGATTGCGGGGTACGCGAGCTGTGCTAGAGGCATGTCAAAGCTTAAACTTAAAGTCCGGCTGGTGAACGTCATAGCTGGAGGGAGGAAAATTTCTCCACAAATCAACCAAGATGCCAAAAGCCAAGCCAATTGTTTTACCTTTGAAAGGTTGCAAGCTTGCCATCGGGAATTTCAGGGTCACGGGGTAATTCACCCGGCCATCCCGTTCTGTTCTCAAGCGCATGAGGGAAATAAATGGTTTGCCCGCACTATCCAGCAGTGGCTTGCCATTTTTATCATTCAGGATGGCGGCAGTGGCCCAAATCATGTCCTGCATGCAGCAGCGTGAAATTGTATAGCGTATGACTAGGCTACGTCCCTCGATATCTTCAGAAACGTTTGAAACGGTCGTGGGGCCAACAAGCTTATTGAGGATCACTATTTTTTTGGGATCTGGAATTCCCCACTGCCCGCGTTCGAAAGCCGGTACACGTGGATCATATTGGTTGTCATCTGAAACCAGTTCGACAAGGTTTTTGAGGTTATAACCGACATATGGAGCAAAAAGCGCGGTTATAAGTGGCGCTGCATAAGAAGTGCCTGCCAATTCGTGGCCGCCTAACTTGAACTCGTCCGGTCCCAGGACATCAGGGATGAGTTTGCCATCGGGTTTCTGGCCAATATCGGAAAAGGGCGAGGGGACCAACTTTCCGCTCGCGGATTTGCCGAAGCCGCCAACGGAAATCACGAAAGGATTATCGTAGTAGTTATTCGCGGGAGCCGTCTGCAGACCGTTAAAATCAGGCATGGGTCCTGAATACGAACCTGATGACGAATTTGAATAACTTACCACCTGTAATCGCATTGGTATTCCGCTTGCCGGACCAGCGAGGCGCTTAATGCGAATAATGGCGGGCATTTCATGCGATGGGGCAAAATGAAGAATGATGCTCTGAATATTTTGCTTCGGTGACGATGTTACACTCGCTAACGTCTTGCCCTGAGGGCTATCCAATTCTAACTCATAGCGTGCTTCGGGGTGCGTGCTGGTACCCCACCCAAAGCAGATCGCATTATTGTTTGGCTTCGGAGCCAGGACAATACGTTCAGCGTCAATGCTGCTACCCGGGATTCGCGCCGCTTGAGCCGCAGTACGAAAACCAACGAAGTCCCCACGACCCGTGTCGATCGATGTCCAGGTGTTAACGCTCTGCCGATCATTACCGACGGCATTGAATGCGAACACTTGCAACGGCACGAAATTTATTCGCAGCTCGGATGCTACAGCACTTCCATATTTGCGATACAGCGAACAATCACTGGCTCCCCCCACGCTCAAATTGAAGACACGAACCCCATGCCCATAGAGTGTATCGACAGCGGTTTCCACACCAACTTCGCTATCGTCAGCTAATGCAACGGCATAAATTGGCACCGTTGGCAGGACAGCGCGCAACACCCGATATACCCAATAGCCATGATCGCTTAAGTTGGGTTCTTGGCTGGGCGCACTACCGGGAGCGGAAACACTCAACAATTTGGTTATCTTCGCTTCGTTCGGATGGGCGGCCAGCCATTTTCTTAGTCCGTGGAAGCCAAGATCAACGATCCCAATCTGTCCCCCAGGAATGCGCGCAACAGGATTTGGAGCGGCTTTGTTTAGCCCAATGAAAGACATCGCTTGATCGAGCGACATGAAGTGCGCCTTTGGAGCCGGTGCAGACGCCAATTCTGAGTTGGATGGGGCCGGAATCGTCATCGCAGGAACTCTGCGGTGGAATTCTTTCATGCGGATGGCATCGGGGGTGGTGGGGGTAGTTGTCATCCCCGTCTGGCCCGCGGCGGAATGCGCCGTCACGCTTGAAAAACTTAGAAACAGTCCAAGGATTGGAAACCCCAAAGCATTCAACTTCAACATTATGCCCCCTTGAAGTCTCTAATACGCGGAGACGATTCAGAAAGTTGACGTTTGACGTGGTGGGGGGCCACGGAGTGTCTGACCGGGTTGGCCGGGTTGGTTTAGAAGGGAATCCGGGTACTTTTGCGTGGATTTTCTAGCACATGATCATGATGTTGTGCAGATTTCCCCGCGTCATGCAAGGACTGCGTAATCCGACGGCGCAGGGAAATCGGTGTCGCGTCCATGCCGTGGGCGATCTCGACAGGCAGTTGGAGTGACGCTGATGGGGCGCCGGACGACAAAGGCTTGACGCGGACTCCCGCCTTGTAAGAGCCCAGATAGTGGCCCGAGGCACCATCGAGGCCCTGACCCGGGAAACCATCTGGATAGCCACCGGCGCCTATAGTGGGTCCTTGGCGAGGGACAGGTGAGCGTGTAAGTCCAGTAGCGCACCCTCTCCCGTTTATTCGGCAACCGTCGTTCGCTTTCGGGATGCGAAGACCGCCGAAATTAGGAAGCAGGCCGTTGCGAGGGTGGTCGCCTCGGACATTTTTTCCAACCCGGTGAAATTAAAGTAGGCACCCTCCTAAGAGTGCTGAAGTTCTTTCTCTGTGCACGTGGCGAGGGTGTGTGCTGCTGCCAGTTGTCCCAATTCCCCCAAATACCCAGCGCTCTACAGAACCCCGTAAGTAAGGGCGGGCGCGGAAAAGCAAAGTTCCCACCCCCGCCCTCCGGTGTCTGCGCGTCAAGAAATGACAAACCGGAAATCATGCTGAAAAAGAACGTGGGGCCGAGCGGCATGGACAAGGCGACGGACGACGAGCCACGCGGCCACGAGAAGTCGGGCAAGAACAAGAGCCAGCGCCGCCGCGGCAGCCACAGAGATAATCTGGCCATCACCGACGAGCGGCGGCTTGAAGCCGAGGAGGTGCCGGTCGGGTCCCGGTTCAAAGGCTATGCGAACTTTCTCGTCCAGGACCTTTTGATCCAGCCGCAGGTGACGCTTTATCGGCGCGAACTGTGGCAGACGCCGGATGGGCGCATGGTGGTGGCGCCATTACCCGAGGGCATTGATGGCCATTTTGGCCCGGAGCTGCGCCGCTTTGTGCTGATGCAATATTATCAGGGTCAGGTCACGGTTGCGCGGTTGGTGACGCTTCTGCGCAGTTTTGGCATGGTCATTTCCAAGCGCCAGGTGATGCGCCTGTTGAATGACGGCAAGGACGCCTTCCTGGCCGAGGCACAGGCCGTGCTGCGGGCAGGACTTTCCAACGCCCCCTGGGTCACGGTCGACGATACTGGGGCCCGCCATAAGGGCACCAACGCCTATTGCACCCAGATCGGCAATGACCGCTTTACCTGGTTTTCTACCACCGGCTCGAAGAGCCGTGTCAATTTCCTCGAACTGCTGCGGGCAGGACATCGCGATTACGTCCTCAATGACGCGGCCCTCGCCTATATGCGTGAGCGCGGTCTTGCGGCCACGCTGATCGCAGCTCTGGCAGAAGGTGGCGAGCGGTGCTTTGCCGATAAAGAGGCGTGGCAGGCCCATCTCAACGACCTCGCTCTGGCCAGCCAATCCGCCAACACCAATGCCGTTCTGATCGCCACCGAAGGGACCTTATGGGGCGCAATCAAGGCCCACGGCCTGCTCGATGACATGGTCATCGTCAGCGACGATGCCGGGCAGTTCAATGTCGGTGCCCACGGATTATGCTGGGTGCACGCAGAGCGCCTCGTCCATAAACTCGACACCTTCACCGAGGCCCAACGCAAGGCGCAGGCGAAAATGCGAAAGCTGATCTGGCGCTTCTATCGCTCCCTCAAAGCCTATCGCCGTCATCCAAGCCTCCAGCGTAAGGCTAGCCTCGACGCCCGCTTCGACATCATCTTCAGGCGCAAAACAGGGTTTGGTGCCCTCGACCGACTGCTCAAACGCCTCCATGCCAACAAGCGCGAATTGCTGATGGTCCTCGATCATCCAGAAATCCCGCTGCACACCAACGGTTCCGAAAATGACATCCGCAGTCACGTCACCAAGCGCAAGGTCTCCGGCGGCACCCGCAGCGACCTCGGCCGCGACTGCCGAGACGCATTTCTCGGGCTGAGCAAAACCTGCGCCAAGCTGGGGATCTCATTCGCCAATTATCTCGGCACAAGGCTCGCCGTGCCAGGGGCACCCTTCGTGCCCCCCCTGGACCACCTCGTCGCTCTCTCAACCCTCAATTCCACCTGACCGCCAGTACTTTTGCCCCTGTTACTGTTCGAAGAAGTAAGAGGTTGATTTATTGGCGCTCCCAAGGGGAATCGAACCCCTGTTTCAGCCTTGAGAGGGCCGCGTCCTAACCGCTAGACGATGGGAGCCTGGCTCGAGGCGGGGCTTATAGCGCCTCGGCAGGGCCGTGAGCAAGCTGATGAGGTCTTTTATGACAATGCCGGGTCGTGCCAGGTTTGAGGGCCTGCATTGACTCAGGGGCAGCTTACCAGACACAGGGGACGAAAGCGGTTCTGGGTGAAGACGAAGGCGCCAAGCTCGCCCGAATTGCCTTGCTGAACCGCTTGAATGAGCCAGAGGAACCCCTCCTCATTGGCGCCGTCCAGATCACGCGCCGAGGGAGCTGGCTGTCCGTTGGGATGGGAGTGATAGCAGCCGATGAGGCCATGGGCAGTGCCACGCAGCCTGCGCAGAAGGGTGATGTGGGTTCGGGGGTCTATTTCGAAGCGGTCAGGGGCGGATGCAAGGTTGGCGGAGGGATGGAGCATGACAGCATGCATCATCGTCCCCGAAAGGATGCCCTCGATCAGCCCGCAGCATTCTCGCGGAAAGCTCTCTGCGGCTTCGCGGGCAATCTGCGCCCTCAACCCATCCGCCAGAACCAGCCCGTCGATCATGGTTTTGCAGCAGGCGCCAGGATCCGCGCAACCAGATGTCCGTCCCTGAGGTCGAAGATGTCGACTTCCTGGCCACGGCCTGTTTCAAGCTTGAGGACGAGACGGTCCTGAGCCACGCGCACCGTCTTGATGTCCGCTTGGTCAGGCAGGGTGAAGCTGCGCGTGCCCTGAGGCTGGGCAGTGCTCGCAGTGGTGGGCTCCACCGGTTTACTGTGACGCAGGAAGCCATAGATGAGCAGGCCGATACCGATCACGATCAGGGTCGAAAGCACCACCACCAGGCTGACCGCAAAGGTATGGAGCGGTCCTCTCTCAGAAGATGGATTGACCTTGAGGGCGCCGCGCGCCACATCCTCGTTCATGTCACGATCCGAAGTGCCTGACATCTTACCCTCCGAGCCAGAGCTGCGCTGCGCGTGTGCCGACGCGGCGGAGGCTGGCTGGCGCCTCGACCGGTTTCTTGCTGGCAAATTTCCTGAGCTCAGTCGCTCACGCCTGCAGGCACTCATTGCCAGCGGGCGGGTAAGCTCGGGGGGAACGACCATAAAAGACGCCAATTATCGAATCAAATCCGCGCAGGGCTTTGAACTGGCGATACCCCCGCCGATCGCGGCGGAGCCGGTCGGACAGCTCATTCCCCTCAAGGTCGTCTATGAGGACGAGTATCTTATTGTCATTGACAAGCAGGCTGGCCTCGTCGTCCACCCCGCTGCCGGCAATCCCGACGGAACTCTCGTCAACGCGCTCATCGCCCATTGCGGGGCCAGCCTGAAGGGGGTGGGCGGGGTTGCGCGCCCCGGCATTGTCCATCGCCTGGACAAGGACACAACCGGTCTTCTGGTGGCAGCCAAAACCGAGAAGGTGATGACGAGTCTGGCGAAGCAGTTTGCCGCCCATACCGTTGAACGGGCCTATCACGCGGTGGTGTGGGGGGCACCCAGGCAAATGGAGGGGCGGATCGAGGGGCAGATCGGCCGTAACCCCTTTGATCGCAAGCGCATGGGTGTTGTTCGTGGGGGGGGCAAGCTGGCGCGCACCCGCTATTGCACGCTGGAACGTTTCGGGCCGGCGAGCCAGCCCTTTGCAGCACTGGTGGAGTGCCGGCTCGAGACCGGACGCACCCATCAGATCCGGGTCCACCTTACACATCTGGGGCATCCCCTCATCGGTGACCCGACCTATGGACGCGCTCGCAGTGCCCCTCGAGGCCGCAGCGAGGAGCAGATTGCCGCGTATGGCGCGGCCGCCGGCTTTGGCCGGCAGGCTTTGCACGCCCGCCTGCTCGGCTTTCACCACCCCGTGCTCAACCGCCCGTTGCGGTTTGAATCAGACTGGCCGGCTGACTTTGCGGCCCTCATCGAGGCGCTTCGCCTCTTGAACGGACCTTGAGGTGGGAAGAGGTGCCCCCCTCAACTCT
>JAKAVI010000166.1 GCA_021817355.1 Pseudomonadota bacterium
CGAAGCCCGCCCACGAGCGTCCACGCGCCGTCTTTTCGACCCAGGATTTCGAACTCCTGCGCGCGGCGGTAAGCGAGCATATCCGCCATTGCAAGGATGGGGACGAAGCCGATAAATACGCCCACCTTCTGCACCGTCTGCGGCGCGTCAGCTAGGACGCAGGCCCTGCGCCCACGGCGAGGCTTTCAAGGGGCGCACCCCGCGCGCAAAGAGCCGCGGGGTGCGTACCTTTAGAAACGCCGCAACAGGATATAAGACCAACCCAAGGGCCCGCACCCTTACCCGGCGGGCCTCTAGCATTTGCGATCAGAGGATTGACCATGGAGGGAGAACGCCCGGTGCCCGCGCCGCATCACATTTCTGCCGGCGACAAGACCAAAAGGCTCCAGCTCACCCCCGAACTCGAGCGCTTTCTCGCCGAGGACGCATTACCTGGGACAGGCCTTTCGCTGGCGCGCTTCTGCGCCGGGCTCGAAGCCATCTTCGTCCGGCTGTCGCCGCGCAATCATGCGCTCCTGAAGGAGCGCGACCGGCTGCAGCAGAAAATCGATGACTGGCACCGCGCCCATCCGAAGGCCCCTGTGGGCGCGCCGCGCGCCTTTCTCGAAGAGATCGGCTATCTGGCGCCTGAACCCCCGCCCTTTGCCATCTCCTCCTCGAACATCGATGAGGAGATCGCCCAGATGGCAGGTCCCCAGCTTGTGGTGCCGGTGTTAAATGCCCGCTTCGTCCTCAATGCCGCCAATGCGCGCTGGGGCAGTCTCTATGATGCGCTCTATGGCACCGATGCCATGGACGGCAAGACGCCGCCTTCGCCCGGTGGGTATGATCCCAGGCGCGGCGCCGAGGTCATCAAATGGAGCAAGCGCTTTTTGGACGAGGTGGTGCCGCTTAAGGGGCTCAAATGGGCTGAGTGGACGGGCGGCGCATTGCCCCTCATCGATCCTGGCCAATGGGTGGGCCGGGCCGGGAACAATCTTCTCTTGCGCCATCATGGCCTTCACATCGAGATCGTGATCGATCCGGCCCATGCGGTCGGACGCAGCGATCCGGCCGGTATCGCCGATGTGATTTTGGAGGCGGCGCTGACCACGATCGTCGATCTCGAAGATTCGGTGGCGGCGGTGGACGGCGAGGACAAGGTCGCCGCCTATCGCAACTGGCTCGGACTGATGCGCGGAGATCTTGCCGCCAGCTTCAGCAAGGATGGCCGCACCATGACGCGGCGCATGGCCAAGGACCGCACCTATACGGCCACTGACGGGAGCAGCTTTACCCTCGCCGGGCGCAGCCTTCTTCTGGTGCGCAATGTCGGACATCTGATGACCACGCCGGCGGCCCGGTTTGATGGCGCCGAGGCCTTTGAAGGCATTCTCGATGCGGCAATCACCAGCCTGATCGCGCTCCATGATCTGAAACATCTAGGCGAGGCAAAAAACAGCCGCGCAGGCTCGATCTACATCGTCAAACCCAAGATGCATGGTCCGGACGAAGCCCGCTTCACCAATGACCTCTTCGCTGCCGTCGAAGATCTCCTTGGCCTTTCCCGCAACACCATCAAGGTCGGGGTGATGGACGAGGAGCGGCGGACCTCGGCCAATCTGGCCGCCTCGATCGCTGCGGTGAAGGAGCGCATCTTCTTCATCAATACCGGCTTTCTGGACCGCACCGGCGATGAGATCCACACCTCGATGCTGGCCGGTGCCTTTCTGCGCAAGGCCGACATCAAGGCCGCGCGCTGGATCAAGGCCTATGAGGACCGCAATGTGCAGATCGGCCTGGCCTGCGGTTTTGCGGGACGGGCACAGATCGGCAAGGGCATGTGGGCGGCACCTGACCGCATGCATGCCATGCTCGCCGAAAAGATCGGCCATCCCATGAGTGGCGCCAATACCGCCTGGGTACCATCGCCAACCGCGGCGACACTCCATGCCACCCATTACCATCGCTGCGACGTGAGCGCGCGCCAGAAGGCGCGGGCGAGCGAGCCGCAGAGCGCACTCGAAGAGCTTCTTACGGTGCCTCTTGCTGGGGGTGCCAACTGGAGCGAAAGCCAGGTCGCCGAAGAACTCGACAACAATGTGCAGGGCATACTCGGCTATGTCGTACGCTGGGTTGACCAGGGCGTTGGCTGTTCCAAGGTGCCAGATATTCACGACGTCGGTCTTATGGAAGACCGGGCGACGCTGCGCATCTCGTCGCAGCACATCGCCAACTGGCTCTTGCATGGCGTGGTGACCAAGGACGAGGTCGAAGCCTCGCTGCGGCGGATGGCCAAGAAGGTCGACGCCCAGAATGCGGGCGACAGTCTCTATCGGCCGATGTCGGGGCGCGAAACCGAAAGTCAGGCTTTTCAGGCGGCGCATCAGCTGATCTTTGATGGCGTGCGCCAGCCCAATGGCTATACGGAGCCAACGCTCCATGCCTTCCGCCAGAAGGAAAAGCAGCGGGCGGGCTGACGTCGTCCTTTCGCCCAGGATTGTTGAAGCGGGCACAGAATGGGTCTGGTCCTTGGTGCAAAAGCCAGATGCTCCCGTCCACCTCTGGGCTCAGCGACTGGCTAAAGCGCGTAGGGCTTCGCGTAACCCCGGGTCGTCTGCGGGAAAGTCCCTGATCTTGCGGCGGACCAGGCGACGTGCTGAGGTTTGCGCCATAGCCCTGTTCACCGCGTCCGGCAGCTTGATGCGATGCGCGCGCCGCAGCGCGAGGGCAGGGTTGGTGATCTCATCTCCCAGAGGACCTGCCTTGAAGCTTTCGAGGAAGTTTCCGGTCGGCTCAAACGCGATATTCCACAGTTTGCGTGCGCGTAGCTTCCAAGACAATCGAACGCCTTTGGACCACGCTTGCGCACACTCCGGGTGGACTATTTTGCGCCAACCGTCAGGCACGACGTCTCGGCGCAGGTTTTCCTGCCGCCTCGCACGATCCGGGCCTTCTGGTTGATCTGCATCATGTCCTTGAGGTACCGCCTCTGTCCCCCACGAAATGCCTGAAAGCCACGGGACTTCACCGTAATGCTGCAACAGCCATTTTCTCCAGGGTAAAGGTACGGCCATGAACGCCTCGGTCCGGGCGATCAAAACACCATTTTCCATCATTTAGTGCACATCCAGCCTTTCGCGGTGGCGTGCCGTCGGCTCCATGGGGCACGGCAAGAGGCCGCCGGACTTCGGAGGTGGTGCCAAGAAGCCCTTGCCGCTTGAGGCTGCTTGCTCCGAATTTCTTCTGAACGTCCAATGTCAGCAGCGCGGTGATGGCGCTGGCGTTGTCTCTCATTTGGCCTCGCGCTGATGCATGCCGGCGTAAAAAGGTTTATAAGATATTTGTACCGCCGCGAAACTGTCTTCGCGCTGACGACGTCCTTCCTGGCAAGGACGGTCTTTGGGTATGCAGTCCGATACGCAGCGAGCTGCCTGCACATCTGGGCGAAGTTCATCAATCCGACGGCTGTTCTGGCAAAGAAGCCTACAGAGGAGAATGCCCTATGGCATACGAAAACGACAAGGATACGAGCCACGCATTGAGTGCAACGCAGACCGAGCAAATGACAAAATACGACATCACCCGTGTTCCAGTTGACTATTTCCATTACCGGCAGTTTCGCTACACAAATTTTGCGGACGCAGTTGCGCAAGCAAAGCGGGACGAGCAGCCCATGAGCTGACCAGAGCGGTCAGTGATGGCGGCCGTCATTGACGCAAAGCCGGGTCTTTGCCGGTTGCTTGCTCTGCCTCGGCGTACGGCAGCAATCTGTTATGCCGGTCATCTGTGACACCCCGGACCTTTTTCTTTGGCCGACAGTGCGCCAGGTGGCGTGTGAGCGGGCAGGCTGGAGCGGCAAACCCGATATCTGCCGCGCTTTCAGGCTTCTATTTACGCAGCCGGCCTTCGATGCACCAATATGCTGAGCATCAAAAGCCCGGCCAAGGCTGAAACCGTAGAGGCGGCAAGAATTCCGATCTTGGCACTGCTCAACAGGGTAGGGCCATAGGCCTGCTGAGCAATAAAGAGTGACATCGTAAAGCCGATACCGGTCAGCAGCGTTCCGGCCGCGAGGATGGGCCAGCTCAATCCGGAGGTTCTTGTCGCCAGGCCCATGCGCGTGGAAAGCCAGCTAAAGCTGAAGACGCCAATTGGCTTGCCAAACACCAACGCCGCGAAAATCGCAGTGGAGATCGGCTGCCAAGGATCAATGTTGGAAATTATGACGCCGGCATTGGCAAACGCAAAGAGCGGCATGACGGCAAAGCCGACCCAGGGATGGAGCATAATCTCCAACCGCTCCACCGGCGAGAGCGCCTGCGTAACGGCCGTGCCGGCACGCTGCAGGTCACGGCGGTCCACAGTATTGCCGCTCCAGTGCTCGCCCGTCTCATAGGCCAGTACGCGGCGAAGGATTGCGCGCAAGCGTGCATCGTTGACCCAAGGCCCGGTTGGCGTCATGAGACCGAGCGCCACACCGGTGAAACTCGGATGAAGGCCTGATACGTCGAAACAGAGCCAGATCACCCCGCCGAACAGGAAATAGATCGGAATGCTTTTGATCCCGATCCACGAGGCCCCGGCAACGGCACAAAGCCCGGATATGCCAAGCAGCAACGGCAGCCAGTGCAAAGTGTGACCATAGCCCACCGCCACCACCAGGATCGCGCCCACATCGTCAAAGATTGCCAGCGATAACAGAAATAACCGCAGTGGTGGCGGAATCCGCGAGCCAAGAAGCGCAAGGCAACCGATCACGAACGCGGTGTCGGTGGCCATCACGGTACCCCAGCCCTGAATTCCAGGGCGTCCGGCCATCATCAGAAGAAAGATTGCCAGAGGCACGAGCATGCCGCCGAGCGCGCCGGCGAACGACAGGGCTGCCATACGCAGATGCTGCAGTTCACCCAGTACGAGCTCGCGTTTGAGTTCGAGGGCAACCTCAAAGAAAAAGAGGGTCATGAGCCCATCGTTGATCCAATGGTGCAACGAATGGGTGTAGCTCCATCTGCCAAAGTGCAGGCCAACTTGGGTCGTCCAGAATGGCAGAAAGGCCGTGGTCCAGGGCAAATTCGACAAAATCAGGGCGGCAATTGTAGCAAACAGCAAGGCGATACCGGCGAGAGCCTGGATCTTGAGAAAGCGGGTGAGGGCGCCCGTGAAGCGGTCGGCCATCTCATGGGGCAGTTCGGTATTGTCTTGAGGCATTATCGCCTTACGCTCCCGCAGCTCCGCCCGTCCCAAAGGCCATGGCCGGTAGCGCAAAATATACCCGTGCGGCACACGCCCGGGCTCTTGCCCGCCAGATCGATGCCAGTTGTCGCGCGCATGTTAGCCTATCGTCCAAGCAATAGCTTGCGTAAGCGCACGCAAATGCGACAACGATGGTGCGACGATGCAGAGCCTGCAATCTGCGTCTTTGTCTGATAAGATGCGTGAGGTGATATGAACGCTCGGAGCATCAGGTTGAAACATGGCGCCGAGGCGCGACACTGATCTACCGCGTGGGCAGGTTTGCCGGCCGCGCTCCGCCTGCCGCAAACCTAGATCCTCAAGGCGCCGCCGCATGCGGCACCACGCAGCTTCGTACCTTACATTGCTTCTCATTTGCCTGAGCGTTCCTCTGCCCCGGGCGCGGGCTGCTGCAACGGACCCTGCCGGGGTGTGGCTGATGGGCACAAAGGTGGCCATCCAGATATGGCACTGCAGCGCCATGTTGTGCGGTCGCATCATCTGGCTCAAAGCGCCGCTTGATCCTGAGGGTCTGCTCAAACGTGACAAGCTCAATCCCGACAGGGCCCTCAGGGAGCGTCAGATTTGCGGCCCGACTATCATCTGGAGCCTGCATTCCAGTGGAGAAAATAGCTGGGAAGGCGGCTTTTTCTACAACCCCGACGATGGCTCGACCTACAGGGTCAATATGGAACTTAAATCCACGGACGTGATGTCGGCACGGATCTATTCGGGATTTCCTTTGTTCGGAGAGACAAGGACTCTCGTCCGCGTTCCGATGGGAACATCGACAGGCTGGTGCTGAGCGGAAGGGGGGTGTCTTTGCTGTGCCTAAAGCCGAAACAGCAGATCGGCGCCCTTGAGCGCCGCCCAGCCTTCCCCCCAGGTAATGAGGAGCGATGGAAGAGCAAAAGACAGCGCGATACTGAGTAAGATACCATCCTCTTCCAGATAGGCGACGGCAATCAGCGTAATCAGGGCGCCCGGAATAATATTGCTGAGCGGTATGGGCAGGCAAAGCGTGACCGCCAGTACGACCACGATGACGCCGACAAGGCGCTTTGTGACCTGAAATGGCGCATGCCAGCGCGGGCGAAAGAGTTTTTCCACCATGTCAATCAGCAAGGAGGCGCGCTCGATCAGCCGCGACATGCGCTGAAAGGAAAAGGTCCGTTCGGCAATGATGGCTGGCAGGGCCGGCGCCTCGTGCGCCAGCATCATCTCAACGCCAAGAATGAGGAGCAGAAGCCCGGACAAAACCGAGAGCCCAGGCATGATCGACACAAGACCAAGCAGAAGCATGATGGCCCCGAACGAGCGGTCCTGAAGATTGCAAACGAGCCAAGCCACGCTGACATCTCTCTGCGGTGCAGCCGCAAGGGCGCTCCGGAAAAGTTGCGAGGCAGGAATTTGCCGGACCGATGCGGTCACGAATTGGCGCCCTTTCTTAATCCCTGGCGAAGCTCGGCGTCAGCGGACAGTTCCTTCGGATATAAGGGCCCAGCGATCCCTGGATGGGGCCAGGGACTTGGCAGCGACAGAGCCATAAATCTCTCCCCGATCATTGGTTGTGTGCCCTTCCGGAATAGAAACGCCCTGGCCGTAGTGATGGCCGCCCGGGCCCTTCGGCAGTCAAAGAGGGGAACCGAAAGGCGCGACCTCGATGAACCCGGGCAGCACGGCCATCACCATGAGGCGCCCTTCCTGCCCGGGTCGCGTCAGGGCCTCAGGCCCGGCTGCGCAGGCACGCAGGCCCGTGCACAAAAC
>JAKAVI010000255.1 GCA_021817355.1 Pseudomonadota bacterium
TCCAGAGCGCCCGTGCCGGGCACGAGAACCGCAAGGCCCTGTGGGGTCACACGATGGCGCAGGACTAGAACAGGCGGCTTTGGGGCGAGGCAATACGGATCAACAATTGACCCTTGAGGCCTGCGGCACGGTGTACCCCGATCTGCTCCACCTGCGGCAGCGTGGCAATGTGGGCAAACGCGGCCGAGGATGGATACTGAACCAGGGCTGCCGCATCCCACAATTCTCCAACTTGGCCAATGACAAGCTCGTTGATTATCCCGTAAAAGAGAAACCTGCCGCCGGTTTCCTCAACGATGCGGCGCATTGCGTCGCCATAAAGAGTGTAGGCCTCTCGGCCGCTCAGCGTGGTCGGACGTCTATCGGGATATTCGGCCAGGTCGCGGAATTTGAGCAGATTGAGCATGACGATGGCTGCGGGATCGGTCTCGGCGGCCAGCGCCGCCACACATTCGCGCTTTGGATAGAGGGCATTTTCGACCTGCATGCTCACACCTTTTTCTCAGCGGATAAATTGATCGAGAAGCTCTGCAATGACATCAGGTTTGTCTTCCTGCAGAAAGTGGCCTGCCCCTTCGATGGTCACGTGTGTCTGACCGCGCGTGCTCGGCACACGCAGCTGAAAGACGCGCTCGCCACCACGGGTCAGCGGATCGGAATCGGAGAACGCCGTGAGGAATGGCTTGTCGAATGCTTCCAGAACTTTCCAGGCTGCCTTGTTCTCTTGGACTGACGCATGCGCAGAGGTTATCGGAACCAGGGTGGGAAAAATGCGAGCCCCCTCCTTGTAGATCTCTTCCGGAAACGGCGCGAGATAGGCCGCACGCTCCTCAGGGCTGAGTTCGCGCAAGGTGCCCATATTCAAGATCTCGCCCACTTGCAGTTCGGGTATAGTCCGACTTAGATGCAGCCATCGCTCGAAGGCCGGCGTGGCTCCGGTTCCCACAGGAAGACCGGTATTGGCCACAACGACACGGGCGAAGCGTTGCGGAAAGGCCGCCACCAGACGCAGACCGATTAACCCACCCCAATCCTGACGGAATAATGTGACATTGCTGAGATCCAGCGCAGTCAGCCATTGGCTCATCCAGTCGACGTGACGCTCATAACTATAGTCCTTGCGATTGGTCAGCTTGTCGGAGCGACCAAAGCCGATCAGATCCGGCGCGATCGCCCGATGCCCCTTTGCGGCGAGCAGCGGTACGATCTTGCGGTAAAGGTAGCACCAGCTGGGCTCACCATGCAGTAGCAGCACCGTGTCCGCATCTGCTGGCCCCTCGTCCAGATAATGAACCCCCAGCGTCGTGCCATTGCTGTCGCTGATCTCACAATAGTGCGGCGCAAAGGCGTAAGCTGGAAGACTTTCAAAGCGGCTGTCGGGCGTGCGTAGCACCTGCATGGGTCCTTGCCTCCGGCTTGACCGCGGTCGTCACCCGCTATATTTTGGCATTATACGTGCCATTTGTTATAAGGCGGATCAAGTGAAACCCTTCGCCGCGCTTTTAAGCAGACATATCTCCGCGGCACTGACCAGTCCTGAGCGTCGGCAGCGCCGGCGGCGCCTTGCTAAGTTGCGCCGGATACTGCGCGCAGCGCCCGCTGAGGTGCATTATTTCCATCAGACTGATGATCCATACAGCCATCTGGCAGTACAGATTCTGCCCCGACTTGCTGCCCGCTACCGGATCAAGATCACCCCCCATCTGGTACCGCCGCCCGATGATGCCGCGACACCCCAGCGTGACCTGCTCTTGGCCTATGCGCGTCGCGACGCAGTGCGTCTCGCCCAGCGCTACGGTCTGTCACTGCCACAGATGCACGCGCAGCCCCAGCCTGAGTGGATCGCCGGCGCCAACGCGCTGCTGGCCGGTGCACTGGCGCACCCAAACTTTGTCGCCACCGCGGTGACGCTTGGCAACCAGCTCTGGAAGCATGAACCACTGACCGCCGCTGATCCGGGGCTTGCCCACGCCGCGCTTTCGGAGGGCGACGCCCTGCGCACCAGGCTCGGCCATTATCTGAGTGGTATGTTCTATTTTGAGGGCGAGTGGTATTGGGGCATTGACCGGCTGCATCATCTGGAAGCCCGCCTGGAAGACGACAAACTTATCCGCGAGCCCGGTCTGCCATCTGTTGCACCCTTTCAGGACCTAAAGCTTGATGGCGAACCAAATCCCCAAATCGAGCCACTGATCGAGTTCTGGTTTTCCTTCCGCAGTCCATACTCCTTTATCGCGGCACCTCGACTGCACCAACTGGCACGACATTACGGTGCCAAGGTGCGTTGGCGTTTCATTTTACCCATGGTGATGCGCGGGCTTCCGGTGCCGCGGATCAAGAGACGCTACATCATGTTGGATGTGAAACGCGAAGCCGAGGTTCTAGGCCTACCCTTTGGTACCGTCGTTGACCCGGTGGGCAAGGGTGCGCAGCAGGCACTTGCAGTATTGCATCGCGCGGTGCAATTGGAACTTGGAGCAGAATTTACCCAATCGGCATTGAAGGCCGCCTTCGCCGACGGACTCGATCTGGGACAGGATCAGGATCTACTCAAGGCCGCTGGCCGAGCGGGCCTCGGGATCTCAGACGTCCGGGCAGCCCTCGCCGATGCCAGCTGGCAGGACGCTGCTGAGGATAATCGCAGGGCCTTGTTCGAGGCGGGCCTGTGGGGAGCGCCCAGCTTTCGCATCAATGCTGGCGCGGCACATTGGGGTCAGGACCGGCTCTGGGCTCTCGAAGAAGACCTCAAAGCCATTATTGAAGCAGCGGAGTGTAAGTCCGAGCTAGACCCATGCTCACACCCCGGCAGTCTACTGTCTTAGAAGCCAGTCTATCGCTGACAGGCAGGTACGTCAGGGCAAATACGTCCAGCAATAGCAGGGTCTGTCCGCAAAGAGCAGAATCCGAGGTGAAACCAGCCCGTCGAGCACCGACTCTGGCATAGAAAATAAGGCAGTGGCCGCTATGTTTTACGCGTAGCGGCAAATTCGAGAAGCGATTGCGCCGCACGCTCAGATGGTGCCAGACTGCCTTCGCCCAATTTGCGGCACGCCTCGCCAAGATCAGAAATTTGCCGCGCGCGCGGGGGGCCCTCTTCCAGAAGCGGTAACAGAGCCTCGACCAGAGCCTTTGGTGTGCACTGTTCCTGGATGCGCTCAGGCACCGCCTCGCGCTCAAGCAGGATGTTCACGAGCGTTGCAAATGGTGCATGAATGAAGGGGCGCGCCAACTTATAGGTCAGCCAGCCTAACTTGTAACCGACGACGAGCGGTGTGCGCGCAAGTGCAAGTTCGGTGGTTACTGTGCCGGAGGCAGCCAGCGCGGCATCCGCCGCAGCGAATGCGGCGAACTTGTCATCCTCGCGCTCAAGTATCACCAACGGCGTTGGCCAGTCAGCTGCCCCCCGTCGCACGCGCTCGGCCACATGCGGTATGGTGGGAAGCACGCAGTAAAGATTGGCGGTTCTCTGTTCCAACAAAGCGACCGCCTCCCGAAAGACCGGCAACAGAAGACGGACTTCATTGCTGCGGCTACCGGGAAGGACACACAGAAGACGCGCCTCTGTCGGAATACCAAGACGCGCGCGCAACGCGGCCCCACCCTGCATCCGCGCGGCACGCTCGATCGCCGGATGACCGACAAACACGGTCTTAAGTCCGTAGGATTGGAAAAACTGCGGCTCAAAGGGTAGCAGCGCAAGCACGAGATCAAAATAACGCGCCATGGCCCTGGCACGATAGGCGCGCGATGCCCATACCTGCGGCGCAACATAATTGACAGTGGCGATTTCGGGGGCCCGGCGTTTGAGTTTGCGCGCTATGCGATGCGTAAAATCCGGACTGTCGATCAGCACCACGGCGTCAGGCCTTGTGCGCACTGCAAAATCGACCGCCTCATTGACGCGGGCAAGGATTTTTGGAATTTTTGGTACAACTTCGCGTAGGCCCATAACTGCGGTATCGGAGAGCGAAAATAACGACGACAAACCTTGTGCCGCCATGGCTTCGCCACCTACCCCACTGATCTCGACCTGTGGATCAAGGTGTTTGAGCGCAACCATCAATTGCGCTCCCAGCTGATCGCCAGATGGCTCCCCACAGATCAACATGAGCCGCAACGGGATCATGATCCTGCGTCGCGCAAAAATCCGTAGACGAATAATCCCGCGCGATCCGCCGCAGCGCACACCTCCTGTCGTCCCAAAATCAAGGTACGCCGAGCCTCTACCGCGATGCCGGCAAGACCCGCCGCCGCTGCGTTCGCAACGGTCTGGGTGCCGATCACTGGTAGATCGGTTTTTCCATCCTGCTGTGGCTTCGGCGCCTTGACGAGAACGCCACGCGGCTTGCCGGGAACGCCGCGAATGGCAGTGGGAAGACTGGTCACACGTTCGATCATGCGATCGGTACCTTCTGCAGCTTCAACCGCAAGCACCAATCCGTCACACACCGCCGCTGCCTGCCCGATATCAAGCGTTCCCATCAAACGCACCACATCAACCGCAACCCTGATATCCGCCAGATCGTTCTCCGAAGGCGTATGTCGGCCTAAAGCACCAGGTCCCATCAGTAACGATGGTGCAGCCTCCGCGACGCCAATGGCGCGAAACCCTTCATCCTCGAAGAGCTCGACCATGCATTTGAGAAGCGCATCATCACCGCGGCGGGCCGCAGCTAGCACGCGTGGCAAGACGCGGACCCCCTTGAAGTCGAGCTTGACCTCATTAAACCGCGGACGGGCAACCTTACCCGCCAGAAGCACCTCTTCCACTCCATGATTACGCAGCACTTGCATCGCGCGGCCAACCTCACCCAACGAGTTCCACGCGTGGCTGTATTGTTCCACGGCCTTATCGGCAGCTCCAGAGAGCGCGAGAATAAAGACCTCGCGACCCTCCTGGCGCACAGCCTCGGCCACAGCAAGCGGCAGTTCGCCGCCTCCGGCAATGATACCGAGCACGGCCATTACTCCGACTCCACACCCGTTCGCCGGCGTGCAGAGCAGATCGGTCGCTTGGCGTCCGCCAGTATAAATTGAACGACTTCTTGTACTTCGGGGATTTCAGGCCAGCTTTGCGCCGCAGCCTGCGTGCGGCTTGACAGTGTCCCGCTCTCACTCTGGAAAATGGCGCGAAAGGCTCCGCGCAAAGCATGAATATGAGAGCGGGCGATGTTACGTCGTTTCAAACCAATCAGATTGAGCCCGGTCAGTCGTGCCCGCGACCCGATCACCATGCCATAAGGAATGACGTCCTCATTGACGCCGGTGACACCTCCAACGAAGGCAAATCGACCTACGCGCCCGAATTGCTGCACCGCCGACAGGCCACCGAAATTGGCCCCCTCGCCCACCTCGACATGCCCACCCAACTGCACACCATTGGCAAAAGTAACCCCGTCTCCAACAGTGCAGTCATGTGCGATATGACTATAGGCCATGAAATAGCCGCCCCGCCCCACGCGCGTGAGTCCATGTCCCTTGGCGCTCCCAGCACTCATGGTCACGTGCTCGCGGATGACGCAGTCCTCGCCGATTACAAGGCGGGGGGCGCTGCTACGGGCGCCGCGGATCTGGGCGTGCCCGCCCAGCACCGCATGGGAATAGACCTCCGTGCGCGCGCCGATCCTCGCGGCTGAGCATATTATGACGTGTGCATGAAGAAAGACGCCATCAGCCAGTTCTGCCCCCGCCTGTACCAAACAGTATGGGCCAATCGTGACACCCGTTCCAAGCACCGCGCCATCTTCTACGATCGCCGTTGGGTGAATGGTCACGTCGGCATATCCGCATCCCGGATCATGGCACTATATTCGGCTTCGGCGCATAGTGTTTCTCCAACGTAGGCTTTGCCTTCAAAGCGCCACACCGGTCCGCGCCGCTGTAACGCCTTGACCGGAAACCGCAGCATGTCGCCGGGAACCACGGGCCGGCGAAACCGCGCCTTGTCGATGGTCATGAAATAGACGATCTTTTGCGTGTCGACGCCACCCATAGTGTGGACCACGAGAGCACCAGCAGCCTGAGCCATGGCCTCGACAATCAGCACGCCCGGCATGACCGAGTAGCTCGGGAAATGCCCAGCGAAGTGTGGTTCATTGAACGACACAGCTTTCCAGCCAACAGCGCTTTCTCCTGGCACAATATCGCTCAGCCGTTCGACGAAGAGAAAGGGGGCACGGTGCGGCAGCAGCTTTTTGATCTGCTCTACATCCAACACCAAAGCATCGTGTTCTTCAGCCATTCCCATCTCGCTTACGACGCTTGGCCAGCAATGCCAACGTCGCCACTTCCCGCCGCCACTGCATAATCGGACGCAGCGGAAATCCGCCATAATCCTGTCCGCCAGGATAGGTTCCCGACGGCACTCCGCCTTTCGCCGCGATACGCGCGCCGTCGCCGATCTGGGCATGATCGGCAACGCCCACCTGGCCGCCCAGAACCACAAAGTCCCCCAACTCAACGCTGCCGGAAAGGCCGGCCTGGGACACAATCACACAGTGGCGACCAATACGGCAGTTGTGCCCAATCTGGACCAGATTATCAATCTTGGTGCCTTCGCCGATCAGTGTATCGCTGAGCGCCCCGCGATCGATCGTGACATTGGCGCCAATCTCGACACTGTCCTGAATGATCACGCGGCCAAGCTGGGGGATCTTGAGGTGTCCCTTGGGGCCAGACACAAAACCAAACCCCGGCTGGCCAATACGAGCACCGGGCAGGATCAGAACATTGTCTCCCACATAGGCATGGCTGATTGCGACGTGACTGCCGATCTGCGCCTTTCGGCCGATGGCCACACCTCGACCTATGACCGTTCCGGCGCCAATTTGTGAGCCGTCCCCGATCTGGGCACCTGGGCCTACCACCACCCCAGGTCCCAGCATCACCTCGCATCCGATATTGGCCGTAGGATCGACCGCCATCTGCTGCGACCAGGCCACCTGCTCATGATCGGGATAGAAGA
>JAKAVI010000044.1 GCA_021817355.1 Pseudomonadota bacterium
TGATGTGGTCGGTCTTAGGGCCGAAGAGATAAAAGCCCACAATTGCAGCGGGCTCGTGCTCCCGGGAAAGCATCTGGCCGGCGACAAGCGCTTTGACCTGGGAGGCAAAGCGGAAGCTCCAGCCATCATCGGCGGTGTAAAGCGGCTTGATGCCATAGGGATCACGCGCCAGAAATAGACCACGGCGCCTTTCGTCCCAGATCGCAAAGGCATACATGCCGCGCAGATGATCAAGCATCCCCTGCCCATGGCGGGCGTAAAGATGCAACAGGACTTCGGTATCGCTGTCGCTCGCAAAGCAAACCCCCTCTGCCTCAAGCTCGGCACGCAGCTGGGGGTAATTGTAGATTTCGCCGTTGAAAACGACGACGTGCTGTCCCGCGCCCGCCACCATGGGCTGCAGGGCCCGATCAGACAGATCGAGAATGGAAAGGCGGCGATGGGCAAGGCCGCAGCGCCGCTCGCCGCTCCACCATTGGCCACAGCCGTCCGGTCCGCGGGCCTGCATGTGCTCGCGGGTGGCCAGCAATTCACGCCCGCTGGGGGCGGCGGCGGCCCGATGATAGGCGTAGATGCCGTTAATGCCGCACATGAGCGCACTTTACCCCTTGGGGTTTTATCTGGCCTGGGCCCTTCATCATTCTCTGCTGGTAGAGCTTCCCAACGCTGCGACGCCTGCGATCGCCGCGCGATTTAAGCGCAGATGGGACTGTCACCGCCGGCTGTCGGTTGCGCCAAGATCGCGCTCACGCTCCACCCTGAGGCTGCTGCCGCGCCCGGGCGCGGTGTTAGGATGGCAATAGTCCTTTAGGATATGCTCGAGACGGCCGGCACTTGGCGCACCAAGCCTCTGCGTCACAAAGCCTTCATAGGGATAGCGGCCGAAGAACTGCGCCAGACTGAGGGTCGGAATGCGCGCCCTGCCCGCCTCGGTGAACCAGAAGCAATAACCGAACAGTGCCGACAACATTTTGCGCAAGCTGCGCGGAAACGGCGGATTGAGGAATTCGCCGACTTGAAGCTGGCTTTGGTGATAGCTGAAGCTGAGTTCCCGCAAGGCCGCCATGCTGCGTACATCGATGTAAAATTCGCAATCATCATCGAAATATTCGCTATAGAACCTGGCCGGTGTCATTGCCGCGAAGGAATAATGAGAGGCCGGGCTCGCAGCTTGCTCCAGCGCACAGCTGGTAGCATGATAGACGGCCTTGTGAGCTGGATGACCCGTGCCCCCGTGAGGGCCATGGGAAAACACCAGCGTCGGCTTGATGTGCGTAATGATGCTTTGAATGCAGTCGATCAGTCCGGCCAGATCCCAATCCTTCTCCGCTCGGAAAAGCTTGGGATGGATGTCCGCGAAGCCGAGGACATGAACCTCCTCTATGCCGAGTATCTTCACGGCCTGCATCAGCTCGCCTTCACGTATGCGTCCAAGCTGGGTGCTCATCTCGCCAAGACAGTGAGGACCGCTGCCAGCTTCACCTCGCGTCACACAGATCAGGCTGACCGGAACCTGAGCCCGCGACAGGAGGGCAAGCGTTCCTGACATGAAGAGTTCGTCATCGGGATGCGTAATCACGACGAGGGCACGCGTTGGGTCAGCTGCGGCGAGGCTCAAGGACATGACCGGTCTATTACCGCATCATCATGTGCGCGGAACAGGCGTCAGAGCCCATTCCGACATGAAGAGTTCGTCACCATAAGGGTGATGACGACACTCTCTTGGGCCCGCGGCGGCCGACCTGGCCTAAATCTCTTTGCGGCTGCCTCCTTCCCTGACGGCACCACAACAGGAAAGAGATTGAGTGAGGCTTTGGCGTCTACGGCTCTCATCGGCGCGCTGGCGCGAACGTCGTGAAGTACGCGATGGTTTCCGTCAAACCCTGTTCCAGCGGCACTTTGGGTTCCCAGTGCAGATGAGCCCTTGCCTTGGTGATGTCGGGCTGGCGCTGCTTGGGGTCATCCTGGGGCAGCGGCCGCATTTCGATCGCCGATGCCGAACCGGTCAGGGCCACCACCTTCTGCGCCAATTCGCGGATGGTAAACTCGACCGGATTTCCAAGATTGACCGGGCCGATCAGGCTGTCAGGCGATTCCATCAGACGAATGAGGCCGTCAACCAGATCATCGACATAGCAGAAGGAGCGGGTCTGACTGCCATCGCCATAAAGGGTTATGGGAGCGCCCTTCAGTGCCTGCATGATGAAGTTGGAGACCACACGCCCGTCATTGGGGTGCATGCGCGGGCCGTAGGTGTTGAAGATCCGCGCCACCTTGATGCGCAGGTCATGCTGGCGATTATAGTCAAAGAACAACGTCTCAGCGCAGCGCTTGCCTTCATCATAGCAGGCGCGCAGGCCGATCGGGTTGACATTGCCCCAGTACTCTTCGCTCTGGGGATGAATTTCCGGATCGCCGTAAACCTCGCTGGTAGAGGCCTGCAAGATCTTGGCGCGCACCCGCTTGGCCAGGCCCAGCATGTTGATGGCGCCATGTACGCTTGTTTTCGTGGTCTGTACCGGATCGCGCTGATAGTGGATCGGAGAAGCAGGGCAGGCGAGATTGTAGATTTCGTCGACCTCCACATAAAGCGGGAAGGTCACGTCATGTCGCATCAGCTCAAAGCGCGGATTGGCGAGCAGATGCTCCACATTGGCGCGTGCACTGGTGTAAAAATTATCGATACAAAGCACCTCATGGCCCAGTGTCAGCAGGGCTTCACAGAGGTGCGAGCCAATGAAGCCGGCCCCGCCGGTAACCAGAATTCGTTTTCGCATGTGCATCAACGCTGTCCCGCAATGACGCCGGCCCGTCCTCGCAGCGAGGACGATGGATAAGGCGCGGCTCTACATACACCCAGATGTCAGCCATGCTACCGCCATCCGGGTGAAGTCGCTTCACCCGACGTCCTGCATAACCAACTCCAAGCCAGGCACAGTTCCCAGCTTCAGAAAATTCCCTCTTCCGGAACGACCGCGCCGCGCTCAAACTGCGCCGGCACAGACCCTCCCATAAGGTCCAGCAACACGCATACGCGCGCCCGTGCATCCAAGCGCACAAGCTCGCCACACAAATCGGCGAAAGGCCCGCTGACCACCCGCACCCTTTGCCCAGCCACAAGGGCAGGGACGCCGTCATAGATCTCAGCATCATCAAAGGATGCGCGCAGCTCTTCGATAATCCCGACCGGCGCAGGTGCCGGTCGCTCGCCGGCCATGACCAGGCGCGCCACCCCGAAGGTGCTGTTGATCGGCCGCCAGCACTGCGTGTCCGGATCGAGCTTGACAAAGAGATAGCCGGGAAAAAAAGGCCGGAGCACGGTCTCGATGCGCCTGGCATGACGGACCGCCCGCCGCTGCCGCGGCAAAAACACGTGGTAATGCTGGCGGCGCAAATGTTCGGCCGCGCCGTTTTCGCGATTGGGCTGGCACTGGACCGCGAACCAGCGCGTTTCCATTGCGTGCATCGGAACTCGCCTCACAAGGGCGCGCTCCAGCCCGTTTTGCCCCATGCCCCCCCGCTTGCGCTGCCGGCCAAGGGCTAGCAGCGCCTCATCGTGGTTCCATCTCTCCCCAGACACCCCGCCCCGCGCCGCAGGCCCCTCGGGGGCCCGGCCTTGCTGGCACCCCTTTGAAACTGCCGACCGACGCATCCTTTTGAAATATTTTAATACAGCCAAAATATGCGCGCAACCTCGCCGTGCCCGCCCCAAGGGAGCCACCCCCTTGATCGCGAAGGTAAATTTGATCCAGCCGGCCACTTTGCCCGTATGCACGACATGGCTCGACAATTGGCACTCTGAATGTCATTTAGTAACCCTTATAAACCAGAATTGTGGAAAATTAAGTGTCAAGGTCGATTTTGTTGGCGCCGTAATTAGGAGCGAGCAGCATGGGGCTGGGAGCCTGGGGCACCGCCATTGGGTTGTGTGCGATTTCAGCCACGATCACAGCGGGCATTTGCTATTTTGCGGAAGTCTTGGGCCACCGTCTCAAGCTCGTCGATATTCCCGACGGGGTGCGCAAGATGCACGCCAAGACGACACCGCTCGTGGGCGGCCTCGCCGTCCTGGTGCCAAGCCTTGTCCTCTCCGTCTTTCGCGTCATTGTGCATCATGACAGCACCTTCACCGCCATCACGCTGGCGGCGACCTTTGTCATGATGCTGATCGGCACAGCCGATGACCGTCACAACCTGCCTGCCGGTCTGCGCCTCTCCGCCTTCGTGCTGCTGACACTCGCGGCGCTATCGATCGAGCCTACCTTGGTGCTCGGATCCCTGCACTTTGGCGCCGCCCACAGCCCCAAGCTCAACCTCGGCCCCTTTGCCGTCCCGGTCACCGCGATCATGATCATCGGCTTCCTCAATGCCGCCAACATGGCCGACGGCATGGACGGCCAGCTGCTGGGCTCGCTGCTGATCTGGAGCGCCCTCATCGCCCGTCATCTGGGACCGGAACTTGGGGTTCCCTTCATGGCGCTGATGGCCTCTTCGGCCGTGGCGCTCGGCTTCAACCTGCGTGGCAAGCTGTTTTCTGGCAGCGCGGGCTCCTATGCCGGCTCACTTCTCATCGGCCTTGGCGCCATCGGCGCCTATCACAAGGCACGGGGCACTTTGCCCGCCCTGATCCCGGCCATCTGGTTCTGGTTGCCGGTGCTCGACTGCGTGCGCCTCATGCTGACCCGCTATCTGGACGGCCGCTCGCCTTTCGCCGCCGACCGCAATCACTTCCACCACATCCTGATCGGCCGCTTCGGCCGGCGCGCGGCCCTTGCCATTTACCTGTTGCTCCTGGCCGTTCCTGCGCTCGCCGGCGAATTCAGCCTGACAGCCGGGCTCTGCGCCCTGGCCATTTGCGCCCTGCTCTATGTGATCTTGGTGGTGCAGCAACACCTTTTGCTGGGCTCCACCAGCCCCACGCCCATTACGTAAATTCCCTTATCAATTTGGCCTTTGCCTTTGATCCCGCTCAAGGAGCGCCCGGGCGCGACAGCCGTAGAGTTGCCCCGCAGCTGATGCTATTGCTTGACCACCCCGTACGCAGGAACACTGTCGGCGCCGCGGGTGAAGGGCATAGGGGCCCGTCATGGGAACGACGATACTTCGCGCAGGTCTACGCTTTGGCGCCACCTTGATTCTGGTCTTGGCGGTTGCGCCGGTGGTCCTTGCGGCCTTACCGGCAAATCCCTACACGCCAGAGAGCCGCCAGAGCCTGACCGCCACCAGCAGCACGATTCCCGAAGGACCTCAAGCCGACGCGCCGTTCGGTTACATCGATTTCTGCATGCGCTTCACCACTCAGTGCCCGTTCGCCAGCAAGCAGGCCCGACCGGTGACAACCTGGCGCTACTGGCCACAGATGGTCAACATCAACCGCGAGGTCAATCGCGCCATCAAGCCGGAATCTGCCATCCGTCATTATGGCATCTACCAGTACTGGACGATCCCCAAGGACGGTTATGGCGATTGCGCAGATTACGCCCTGACCAAACGGCATGACCTCGCGCGGGACGGCATTCCGCTCTCCGACCTCAATCTCGCCATCGTGGGATTGCCCGATGGCGAGCTGCATGCCGTCCTCGTCGTTTCGACGGCCGACGGTGATTATGTGCTCGACAATCTGCACCGGCGCATACGCCTGTGGAACCAGACCGGCTATGTCTTCCTCAGCGCAATGTCGGCCCAAAGCCCAACCAATTGGGTGAAGGTGGTACAGCGCTCCACGCTCGCGCATCCGCATCGTCGCTAAAACTTTGTAAAAAGAGTATGCTGCCGCGCGCATGCCAGCACTCACTCCAGCGGCTGCTCGCAAGGCCAGCTGCCCCAAAACGCAATCGGTCCGGAAACTCTCTTTCCTCTGACTACAGGCACGGCAAAGATTAGTCGGCCTTTCGCGCATCATGAAAATCGCATTCACTCAATTTGCGAGTGGAACCGATGTGGTCGCATTATAGTCGATGGCAAAGGTGTTGATGAGAGGTACCGAATAGCTCTCGGAGAATGACGCCGAAATGGTCGCAGTCTTCAGCGTACCGGTCTGGCTTACGCTATAATCTACCGTTGCCGAAGGCGCATTCGCCGCGGCGAGATAGTTGTTGACCGCATTGGAGATATCGCTCTGCGTTGCGGACTGATTTATGGCGGCAAGACGGGAGCCGCTTTCTACCGCCCACTGCAGCGTTGCATTCGTGAACATGATGATTGCGATATAGGCAATAGCAAAGATGAACATGAAGAACGCAACGCTCACGACTGCAAACTCCACCGCAGCAGCGCCCCGCTCATCATCGGCAAAGTGTCGGAATTTTCCTCCGCTCAAAGTCATCGCACTCTCGCGATCTGGGTCTGGGCACGATTGAGGTAAAAGACTGAACCTCCAAGCTCCCCAGTTGTCACGACAGAGACATATTCATAGGGCGCGCTACCGTCCGGACAGGCCTGGGTACAGGGCGAGGTGACGCCATCACATGTGCAGTATTCACTTGATGTCAGCGTGCCGTTGGCGGGTTTGTTATCCCACGCCTGCATGCCCGCAGCATTGGCCACACTCATGTCACTTCCACCATTTAGCACATACTGAATAGCGGCCCTGGACGCGGTTTCCATATCTGATGATCCTACCAGAATCGCGGACACCTGACTGATTCCGAGCACCATAATGGCCAGAACCGGAGCCAACAGACCGAATTCTACGGCAGCGGTACCACTATCCTCTGCGAACTGACGCACCCACTGCCAAAAGGGGTAGAAGGCCCGCCCTTGTCCAGAAGCCGGCAAGCTGCCGACCGGATCATTGCTCGCCCGACGCACGCAAACCTTTCTCATCACCATCATCACTCCACAAGCGTGACCGCGCCGGGAACCGCGATCGACTGCATTCCCGACCCCGAGCAATCGGCACGAAAGCTGGCGGTTCCGGTGTAGTAGATTGTATCTGCGACCACCTGCATGCA
>JAKAVI010000118.1 GCA_021817355.1 Pseudomonadota bacterium
ACGGGCATTCTGGCCCTCAGAGGTTCCATTTGGGGCAGTTGTAGGAACTTCCACCAGGAGCTGCCCGGGTCTGCGGGCAACCACATCTGGGAGCGGGCAGCCTGATCCATCTTCGCGGAAGCCCTCGGGGGTCACTCCCCACTGTGGGACGCCCGCCAGTGCAGCTGTTTCCTGATGCACACGAGGGTTTCATGTGATTCTGGACCGGCACGCCCAAGGGGTGGGCTTGGTACCATCTGTCACTGCGCACAAACGAGATCCTCTCGCAAACTTTCCCGCGTGGGCAAGCGGTCGAATGGTCCCTGGCGGCATCCCTCACCCCGCACCGGTTACTGCGCGTGGCATCCGATCCCAACAAGTCGACCGAAAGCTAACCCGGGCGGCGGCATATCCACCGCTCAGTTGGACGGGGCACGCTTTGCTCTTAATTTGGCCCAATATTCAAGCCGCTTGATCACTTCTCTCTCAAAGCCCGCCTCCTTGGGTTGATAATAGGCTTCGCGGCGCAACCCCTCGGGAAAATAGTTCTGTCCAGAAAAGCCCGCCTCGGCATCATGGTCATACTCATAGCCGCCGCCGTACCCGAGATTTTTCATCAATTTTGTGGGCGCATTGAGAATATGCGCAGGCGGCATCAAGGAGCCATGTTGTCTGGCCGCCCGGCTAGCGGCGCCAAAAGCTTTATAGACGGCGTTCGACTTTGGAGCCGTTGCCAGATAGAGCACGCATTGGGCGAGCGCGATTTCACCCTCTGGACTACCCAAAAACTCATACATATCCTTTGCCGCGAGTGCCTGCACTAACGCCTGCGGATCCGCTAGACCAATATCTTCAACACTCGCACGAACCAAACGACGTACGATATAAAGCGGTTGTTCCCCTGCCACTAGCATGCGCGCGAGCCAGTAGAGAGCTGCATCAGGATCTGAACCACGGATCGATTTATGAAGCGCTGATACTAAATTGTAGTGCTCCTCGCGGTCTTTATCATATAGCGGAGCCCTACGTTGTACTGCTTCCACAAGTGCTGCGGTATCGAGTGGCCGCACCGCCTTTAATCCTGCAATTTCCTCAACCAGGTTGAGCAGATAACGGCCATCGCCATCAGCCATCGCTCGTAAGGTTGCGCGCGCATCGTCAGTCAGAGCCAGCTTCTGGCCGTAATGCGCCTCGGCGCGTTCCAGGAGTTTTTCCAAGGCTGAATCGTCGAGACGACGCAGCACCAACACTTGACAACGCGAAAGCAGCGCGCCGTTGAGTTCGAATGAAGGATTTTCTGTTGTCGCCCCCACCAGAACCACGGTGCCATCTTCAACGACCGGTAAGAACGAGTCCTGCTGGCTGCGATTGAAGCGATGAATCTCATCAACGAACAGCAACGTCCCTTGGCCTATACGCCGCCGCTGTCGCGCGGCTTCGAAAGCTTTCTTTAAATCAGCTACACCAGAAAAAATTGCCGAGAGCTGATCAAAATGCAACCTGAACGCACTCGACAACAATCTGGCGATAGTCGTTTTTCCGGTTCCTGGCGGCCCCCAGAGAATGACTGAATGCGGCGTTTCTCGTTCCACCATGCGTCCCAGCGGACCATCGGTGCTCAAAAGATGTTCCTGGCCGACCACTTCCGAAAGGCTGTGAGGGCGCAATCTATCGGCAAGAGGGCGCGGCGCCCCGGTATCCAACCCACCCGCTTCAAATAGATCACTCATTGAGACAGCCTAAACCTACTTTCGCCAACTGGGGAGCCGGACACGCGTGATCCACATTTCTCTCGCCAAGCATCCGGCCATAATAAATGTCGGCGTAAAAAACCCGTTCCAGACAACGCGTTACCGCCATTCGCAGCAAACCTGCCTTGCGGCAACGGGGACCGGCCTCCTTAACGTTGACGTTTATCTGCGCACGGCCAAAGACAACTGTTGCCCGTTACGGTTGACCACAATCTCCCAGCCCCCCTGTCTTTCCCCAGTCAATAGAGCCTGGTTCAGCTGATTGACGTTACCAATCAATTCCCCGTTGATACTTTGAATGATATCACCCGACTCGAAGCCTTGGTTTGCAGCGAGGCTTTGCCCTGGAGATGCCACAACAACTCCACGAAGCATTGGATCTAGCTGCAGTTGGGTAGCAACCGCCGGTGAAAGATTTTCCACGCGAGCACCTGTAAGCGGGGTTCGGCCACCTATCAGGATTTCATCAGGCGGTGGACTTGCGGGGGGCAAGCTAAGCCTGATGTCAACAAAACGCAGGTGCCCGCTTTGTATCACCTTAACGCCCGCGATCTCCCCAGGCTTTAGAGTCGCCACACGATAATTGAGCGCATCCATGCTGTTGACTCTCGCGCCATCGATAGCAAGAACAACATCTCCATGCTTAAGTCCCGCGTTTGCAGCAGGACCACCCGGATATACTTGGTTGAGAACAACACCCTCCGGCAAATTTAAGCCAAGTGCCGATGCGAGATTTGGCGTTACGCCTTGTCCGGTGACACCAAACCATGGCAGTTGAACTCCTCCACCCAGAGCGCCATCCACGACACGCCGCGCGAGATTGGCTGGAATCGCGAAGCCGATCCCGATATTCCCACCGGACCGCGAATAAATCGCCGTATTAATTCCAGCAAGCTTACCGTCGGTTGTAACGAGTGCCCCACCTGAATTTCCCGGATTGATTGCTGCATCTGTTTGTATAAAAAATCGATACGAGCCATCAGCGACGTTCGTACGATCCAGCGCTGAGATAATACCTTGCGTAACTGTTTGCCCCACGCCAAAAGGATCGCCGATTGCGAGTACTATGTCGCCAACTTCAAGCTGATCGGAGTTACCGAAGGCAATAGTTGGTAAGCGCTGCCCCTTGGGTACATTGATCTTCAATACCGCCAGATCCATACGCTTATCAGCGAGCAGGACTTTTGCTTTGAATTCACGACGGTCCGCTAAGGCCACAACTATGTTCTGAGCACCCGCGATGACATGATCATTCGTCAAAATAACTCCGTCGCTACGCACGATGACGCCGGACCCTAATGATTGTTGAACTCGCCGCCGAAATTGTGATGAAAGTCCAAAAAAATGCTGAAACAAAGGACTGGCAAAGAGTGGATTGATCTGTTGGCGCACAACTGAACGCGCATAGACATTCACGACCGCGGGTGCCACGCGCTTGACAACGCTGGCAAAGCTGAGCTGCATCTGAGCAGTTGTCTTGGGTAGCATGCGCCTGGCGAACGCTGCCCCCGGAGATATTAGAGCGAGCGTGAGCAGTATCGGCAAAAAAAAGGGGGCTCGAGTCTTCATTTGCAATCCTCAACGCAAAAGGGCGGCTCCAAGAGCCGCCCCCCATTACCTGTCCCATAATGCGTCGGCCACCCTACTCTTCAGCGTCGCCATCCACGGTTACCGGACCCGATTCCTGACCCTTGGCCTCAAGATCACGGTCTACGAACTCAATGAATGCCATGGCCGCATTGTCACCATGACGAAAACCGGCCTTCAGTACCCGTGTGTACCCGCCAGGACGACCGGCATAGCGCGGCCCAATCACGTCGAACAATTTTTTGACCTGGGTTGCATCACGCACTGCTGCAAGCGCCTGACGCCGCGCGTGCAGATCTGACGCGCCACGGCGTGAAAGAGTTACCAACTTTTCCACAACTGGCCGAAGCTCCTTGGCTTTCGGCAGGGTGGTTTTGATTTGCTCATGTTTGATCAGTGCTGCAGTCATGTTTGCAAACATGGCTGTGCGGTGAGAGCTTGTCTTGCCGAGCTTCCGGCCAGAATTACGATGGCGCATGATACACTCTTGTTTTCTATCCTGTCGTCATCGGCTTCATGCCGACAACTGCTCCAGCGTCACAATCAAAGGGGTGGCACTGGTACACATTCAGTATTGATCTTCGTAACGCTTGGCCAGGTCCTCAATATTCTCCGGCGGCCAACCTGGCACTTCCATGCCCAGGTGCAATCCCATCTCTGCTAGAACCGCCTTGATCTCATTCAGCGACTTACGTCCGAAATTCGGTGTCCGCAGCATTTCCGCTTCGGTCTTCTGAATGAGATCCCCAATGTAGACAATATTGTCATTCTTCAGGCAATTCGCCGAACGGACTGAAAGCTCGAGCTCGTCAACCTTTTTCAGCAACACCGGGTTGAAGGCGAGTTCAGGCTTGCTTTCCTCGGCAACGCGCTCGCGCGGTTCTTCAAAATTGATGAAAACCTGGAGCTGATCCTGCAAAATGCGCGCTGCGTAGGCAACGGCATTCTCTGGACTGACGGCACCGTTGGTTTCTACGTTCAAGGTCAATTTGTCATAATCGAGAATCTGGCCCTCACGGGTATTCTCGACCTTGTAGGAGACCTTCTTCACTGGAGAAAATAACGAATCCACCGGGATTAGTCCGATTGGCGCGTCCTCAGGCCTATTGCGGTCAGCGGGAACATAGCCCTTGCCGGTAGCAACCGTCAGTTCCATGCGGAACTCGACCTTTTCGTCGAGCGTGCAGATCACCAGCTCAGGATTAAGAATCTCAACGTCCGCCGTGGCTGCAATATCGCCCGCCAGAACTTCGCCGGGTCCCACCTTACGAAGAGAAAGCCGCTTTGGACCTTCAGCATGCATGCGCAGCGCGATCTGCTTCACATTGAGAACAATATCCGTAACATCCTCACGCACACCCGCAATCGAAGAGAACTCGTGCAGCACACCTTCGATCTGTATAGACGTGACAGCTGCGCCCTGCAGCGATGACAGTAGTACGCGCCGCAGGGAGTTGCCGAGGGTGAGGCCAAAACCCCGCTCCAGGGGTTCGGCCACAAGAGTAGCTTGGCGGCCGGAATCCTCACCCGCCTCTACCCGCAATTTTTGCGGCTTGATTAATTCCTGCCAGTTCTTCTGAAACATCTTGGCCTCATCGTATCCCGGCCGCGTCGGACCGCGGCCAATACGTTCGATGGGTAACTACGTCCGAACTCACTTGGAGAGGGTCTCCTCGCAAAACGTGCGGTCGATCCCTCAGTCCTGAACTAAACCCGCCGACGCTTCGGGGGCCGGCATCCGTTATGTGGAATTGGGGTCACATCACGAATGGCTGTAACCGTCAGTCCAACCGACTGTAACGCCCGCAGCGCTGATTCGCGTCCCGACCCCGGTCCGGACACCTCAACTTCGAGGGTACGCATGCCGTGCTCTACCGCCTTCTTGGCAGCGTCTTCGGCAGCGACCTGGGCCGCATACGGGGTCGACTTGCGCGATCCCTTGAAGCCCATCATGCCGGACGAGGACCAGGAAATCGCATTCCCAGCCGTATCCGTGATGGTTACAATCGTATTGTTGAAGGTCGCGGCAACATGAGCCACACCAACCGCAACATTTTTCTTTTCTTTTTTGCGGACGCGCGCGCCGCCGACAGCTTTAGCCATATTTGGTGGACCTTACTTCGTGACTTTCTTCTTACCGGCGATCGCTTTGGCCGGACCCTTGCGTGTCCGAGCATTGGTGTGGGTGCGTTGACCGCGAACAGGCAGCCCCTTGCGATGACGAAGTCCGCGATAGCAGCCCAAATCCATCAATCGCTTGATGTTCATCGCGACATCTCGGCGTAGATCGCCTTCGACCAAATAATCGCGATCGATAGTTTCGCGGATCTGGATGACTTCTGCGTCCGTCAGGTCGTGCACCCGACGCCCCGGCGCAATGCCAACCTTTTCGCAGATTTCCTTGGCCTTGGCAGCGCCAATACCATGAATGTAGCGCAGGCCGATCTCGACGCGCTTCTGAGTGGGAATATTGACGCCGGCAATACGCGCCACGAGATTCTCCTTTGATCGTTAAGCCCTTGGAAAGACGCTTTGTTTAGTAGCTACCAAAACACCAACCACCCCGCCCTGACCATTCCACCACTCCAACCCATTGGGAGCGGTTCGGATGACCTGAGCCGGATGACCGTCTGCAAGGGCGCGGATTATAGAAATCGGCGAACCCCAGTCAACATAAGATCTGTCCTAAATCATGGTTTTTCGGAAGAAATCCCAATTTAAGCGTGCGCCTTGGCCTGATCAATCAAAGCAGCTATCGCCACAGTCACTGTCTCGATTGCAGCCATGCCATCGACTTGCATCAATTTGCCTTGGTCGGAATAAAATTTCAAAAGTGGGGCGGTATTTTTGTAATAAACCGCAAGCCGGTTCTTAAGAGTCTCCGGAGTATCGTCCGCACGGGCACCCCCCCCGGCATCCTTGATACGCTGGTTCACTCGGTTAAGCAGGATGGCATCATCAACCTTAAGTTCAACGACGAGGTCAATTTTCCTCCCACGCTGAGCCAGCATATGGTCAAGAGCCACGGCCTGAGGCGTCGTCCGAGGAAAGCCGTCAAATACGGCCCCACCCTTACAGTCTGGCTGGTCATAGCGCTCCGCAATGATGCCAATAACAACCGCGTCAGGAACCAGATCCCCCGTGTCCATGATTGCCTTGCACTTCTTACCAAGCTCAGTTCCCGCGGCGATCGCGGCACGCAGCATGTCCCCGGTAGATAATTGCGGCCAACCACGCCTCTCCGTCAGAATCCTGGCCTGGGTGCCCTTACCGGCACCCGGTGGCCCAAATAACACCAAATTCACCGCCTCGCCCCCCTCAGACGTGACTTGCGCAACAAACCTTCATATTGCTGTGCAACCAGATGGCTCTGGATCTGTGCCACAGTGTCCATGGTTACACTGACTACAATTAGGATTGATGTACCACCGAGGTAAAATGGAATGTTGTATTTGAAAATGAGCCATTCCGGGAGCAGGCAAACAAGCGCGAGATAGATGGAGCCTATGACAGTGATACGGGTAAGAACAAAATCGATATAATCGGCGGTCTTCTTCCCTGGACGTATTCCAGGAATAAAGCCACCATATTTCTTTAGGTTGTCTGCAGTTTCCTCCGGATTGAAAATGAT
>JAKAVI010000271.1 GCA_021817355.1 Pseudomonadota bacterium
GAGCATTCCAGAGCGGGGGGCGGGGGGCAGGGTGTCCGTCATGGCGAGGGGGCCGGCTCTGCGTCACGGGCGCGGTGGGGCCCGCGCGACCAGCAGGCAGTCGGCGACAAGAGGCGGCCTTCGTCCATCCTAACTGCGCCTGCGTTCGATCTCGACACCGGCGCTTTCGGCGTCTTCGAGGGCACTCAGTTTTTCCACCCGTACCCGTGCGCGTCTGACCCGCGGATCGCTAAAGCAGGCCTCGGCAATGCGATGGGCCAAGGTCTCGGCGAGTTTGACGTGGCCTGCTGCGACGATGCCACGGATGCGCCCGGTGATGTCGTCGTAATCGACGACCTGGTCAAGGCGGTCATCGAGCGGTGGCGTATCGTCGACGGCAAGATCGACATTGATGCGCACCTTCTGGTGGCGGCCATGTTCATGACCATAGACGCCGATCTGGGCGTCGAGGCAGAGATTGCGGATGAAGACATGGCTGATCGCCTGATCGCTGTCGGCGATGGGCAGGGGCGGCAGGCGCAGGTTCTGGCTCATCGCTATTCCCTCCCCGCTACATCGGCCGTCTGCCACACCAGGTGCTGGCCACCATCGACCGCAATCAACTGGCCGGTTACCGCAGGGGCGGCCAGAAGATAGCGCACGGCCGCACAGACGTCGTTGGGCTCGGCGCCGGCTCCCAGCAAGGTTGCGGCCCGCTGGCGCAGGAAATCGGCCTCGCTCTGTCGTTGATTGCGCAAGGTCGGACCGGGGCCCACCGCATTGACGCGGATCCTGGGTGCTAAGGCCTGGGCCAGGGTCACGGTCAGCCAGTCGAGGCCGGCCTTGCTGAGGCTGTAGGTCAGAAACTGCGGCGTTGGCTTGAGGACGCGCTGATCGATGAGGTTGATGATCGCTCCGCAATAGTCTTGCGGTAGCGCCCTGGCGAAGTCTTGTGCAAGGACAAACGGGGCGCGCAGGTTGACCGCCAGGTGCTGGTCCCAGCTGTGGCGGGTGGCGCTGTTCCAGTCATCTTCCTCGAACAGCGACGCTGAATTGATGAGCGCACCGATGGGGCCAAGCGCCGCGCTGGCGCGACTGATGAGTTTGCAGACTTGTTCCTCGCAGGAAAGATCGGCCCTGAGCAGTGCGACCGCGCGGCCCTGCGCTGCGATCTGGGTGGCGAGATCGCGAGCCTCCGCTTCGGAGGAATTGTAGTGGACGGCCACATCATAGCCTGAAGCCGCCAGATCAAGGGCGATTGCCCGACCCAGGCGCTTGGCGCCTCCGGTCACGAGCACAGTTTGAGGTCCGTTCTGCATCCTCTGGTTCTAGCCCAAGGCTGCGGCCTCTGTCACAGGGAACGCGGGCAACTGGCGGCGAGGGGATATGACCCCGGGCGCAGAGGACGCGGGCCTAGGAGAGGAAGCCGACGGCCTTTCGCACCTCCTTCATGATGGGTTCGGCAATGGCCCGCGCCTTCAGGGCGCCAGCGCTCAAGATGCGGTCAAGTTCCGTGGGATCGCCCATCAGCCGGCGCATCTGCGCCGCGATGGGCGTGAGTTTTGCGACGGCCAGATCCGCGAGCTCGGACTTGAAGATCGAGAAGTTCTGGCCGGCGAAGCGGGTGATGACGGCATCGACGGGCTCATCAGCGAGGGCAGCAAAAATATTGACGAGGTTCTGCGCCTCAGGGCGGTTTTCCAGGTCCTTGGGCTCACCGGGCAGAGGCTCAGAATCGGTACGGGCCTTGCGGATCTTGTTGGCGATGGCGTCTGCGTCATCGGTGAGATTGATGCGCGACATGTCGCTCTCATCGGTTTTCGACATCTTCTTGGAGCCGTCGCGCAAGCTCATCACCCGCGTTGCAGGTCCGCTGATCACCGGCTCGGGCAGCGGAAAGAAGTCGGTCATGCCGAAATCATTGTTGAACTTCTGGGCAATGTCGCGGGCCAGTTCGAGGTGCTGTTTCTGATCTTCACCGACCGGGACATGGGTGGCCTTGTAGACGAGGATATCGGCGGCCATGAGCACCGGATAGGTATAAAGGCCGACGCTCGCCCGCTCCTTGTGTTTGCCACTCTTTTCCTTGAACTGGGTCATGCGGTCGAGCCAGCCAAGGCGGGCGACGCAGCTAAAAATCCAGCTGAGTTCGCTGTGTTCGGGAACTCGGGCCTGGTTAAATACCGGGCTCTTGTCGGGATCGATCCCGGCGGCGATATAGGCGGCTGCAACTTCACGAGTGGCGTGACGCAGCGCCTCGGCCTTGCCGTAACCGGTGTCCTGGGTGATCGCGTGCAGATCCACGACGCAGTAAAGGCACGCCATGCGCTCCTGCAAGGCAACCCAGTTTTTCAACGCGCCCAGATAGTTGCCGAGGTGCAGGGTGTTGGTCGGCTGCATGCCGGAAAGAACGCGCTCGAAGCTCATGCTCAGGGGGCCCTGGTAATGCGGGCGCCTTATGCCCCACTCCTGCCCCTTACTTCAAGCAGCCGCGCCCGCGTCCTCGCCTTCCAGCGCCTTGAGGAGGCGTTCGCGCACGCTTGCGATGCGTCCGCGATGAAAGATCTTGTGACCAAATCCGTCACGGACGTAGAAGACGTCGATCGCGCGCTCGCCATAGGTCGCCACCCGTGCCGCTGAAATCGACAGGCCGGACCGAAAGAGGCTGTTGGTGACGTCGTAGAGCAAGCCCGGCCGGTCGAGACCTTCGACCTCGATCACCGTGGCGGTCGCAGAGGCATCGTTATCGAAGTTCACCCTGGGACGCACCGCGAAGGCCGAGGTCCGGGTGGGCAATTTGCGTTTGGCAAGGGCACGCCCGAGGCGCATTTCCCCTGCCAGCGTCTTGGCAATGGTATCACGCAGGCGCATGGCGCGGGCGCCCTCGCCGAAGGGGATGCCATCTTGCTCCTGAACCGAGAAGACATCGAGGGCAAAGCCATCCGAAGTGGTGTAGGCCTTGGCATCGGCAATCGAGCCGCCGCACAGGGCAATCGCGCCTGCCAGCTGGGCGAAAAGACCCGGATGATCCGGGGTGTAGACCACGACATCGCTGATGGCGCGAAAATTATCGCTCTGCACCGAGAGGGAGAGGAGCTGGTGAGCGGTATCGGCGGCCGCCATCAGCCGCGCATGACGTTCGAGCGTGTCGGGATCGAAGGCAAGCCAATAAGGATCATAATGGCGGGTGATGGCATGATCGCGGATCGGTGGGGCCAGATCGGCCAGGCGCTCCGCCAGCCCGGCCTTGGCGGCAGCAATGCGCGCCGGCCGCCCGTGGGCGGCGAGGGCGCCAGACATTGCGGTCTCGGCTTCATAATAGAGGTCCCGCAGCAGCTGTCCCTTCCAGCCATTGAAAACGCCAGGGCCGACGGCGCGGATATCTGCGACCGTCAGCACCAGAAGCAGGCGCAGTCTTTCAGGGGTCTGCACGATCTGGACAAAGTCGCGTACGGTCTTGGGGTCTGAGATGTCGCGGCGCTGGGCGACATCGGCCATCACCAGATGGTGCTCCACCAGCCAGGCAACATCCTCGGTCTCCTGAGCGCTGAGCCCCCAGCGCGGACACAGCCGCCGGGCAATTGCGGCGCCCTCGTCGGAGTGATCGCCTTCAAGGCCTTTGGCGATATCGTGCAGCAGCGTTGCACAAAAGAGCGTGCTGCGCGACTTGATGCGCTTGATGAGATCAGAGGACAGGGGATGGTCAGTGTGCAGTTCGCCGCGTTCGATCGCGGCGAGGTTGCCAACCGCGCGGATCAGGTGCTCGTCCACCGTATAGTGATGATACATGTTGAACTGCATGAGGGCCACCACGCGGCCAAAATCGGGCACGAAACGGCCAAATACCCCGGACTCATTCAGGCGCCGCAAGGCGCCTTCGGGATCGCGGTGCGAGGTGAGGATCTCCACAAACAGACGGTTGGCCTCAGGATCATGGCGCTGCTTGTCGGTAATCAGATGCAGCGAGCGGGTGACCGCTCTGAGGGCATCGGAATGGACATCAACGGCCTTGGCATCGGCGAGATGGAAGATGCGGATGAGATTGACCGGATCACGCGCAAAAGCATCCGGCCTTACGTTGAGCCGGCCGTTCTCGACATAGAAATCCTCGATACCGGTGCGTGGCTTGAGAAAGCCCGGCAGCATGCGGGCAAGTTTGGGGCGGTATTTGCGGTTCTGCTCTTCGAGTGCGGCACAGAAGATGCGTGTCAGGTCGCCGACTTCCTTGGCGACGAGAAAATAGGCACGCATGAAGGCTTCGACGGCATGCTGCGCATCGGCATCGTCAAAGCCGAGGCGTCGGGCCAGCTCGGGCTGGACACCGAAGCTCAGGCGTTCTTCGGCGCGCCCGGCGAGATAGTGAAGCTGAACCCGCACGTCCCAAAGGAAGGCTTCGGCCGTCTGGAACAGCTCGTGTTCTTCAGGCGTGAGGACATTGTGCTGGGTCAGGTCGGCGGTGTTGGCGACATGGTAGACATATTTGCCGATCCAGAAGAGGGTCTGCAGGTCCCTGAGCCCGCCCTTGCCCTCCTTGATGTTGGGCTCCACGAGATAACGGCTTTCGCCCTGACGGGAATGACGTGCATCGCGTTCGGCGAGCTTGGCTTCGACAAAATCCTGGCCGTTGCCGATCGCCACTTCATTCCAGAAGCGGATGCGCAGTTCCTCGCCGAGTTCGGCATTGCCCCACAGAAATCGCGCCTCCAGCAGTGAGGTACGGATGGTGATGTCCTGACGGGCAAGGCGGACGCATTCGGCGAGTGAGCGGGTAGCATGACCGACCTTGAGGCCGAGGTCCCAAAGCATATAGAGAATGAACTCGATCACGCTCTCGCCCCAGGCTGTCTGCTTGAAGGGCCGTACGAACAAAAGGTCGATATCCGAGCCGGGCGCCAGAAGGCCGCGGCCATAGCCGCCGGTGGCCACCACCGCGATGCGCTCGGCCATGGTGGGATTTTGTGCGTAGTAGAAATGCTTGGTCGCGAAATCGTAGATGACCTGAATGATGTCATCTTGCAGTCCTGACAGCAGACGGGCCGCTTCGAGGCCCTTGATCTGTCGGGATTCTGTGGCCTGACGCACTTTTTCCCGGCCGAACTGGAAGCGCTCCTTGATGAGGCCAAGGGCCTCGGCCCGCAGGAGCTGCTGGTCGCTTTGGCTGTGGGCGAGAGCTGTCAACTGATGACGGAGCGCCTCGCCGTCGATCAGGCTTGGCGTCGCCAATGGGCTAGCGGTCACGGTGATTTTCCATGCTGGTCGTAGGCGCATACAATGCCTACAGCGCCATCAAGGCAAGGAGTCCGTCATGCGCGCCATGCGTTTTGAAGCTGTCGGCCGGCCGCTGCATCTGCAGGAGTGTCCGACGCCGGTCCCAGAGACCATGCAGGTCCTTGTCCAGGTGGCGGCCTGCGCCGTCTGCCGGACTGATCTTCATGTCGTTGATGGCGAGCTTTGCGAGCCCAAACGGCCTCTGACCCCAGGTCATGAGATCGTCGGCCATATCGTGGCCCTGGGCTCCGCAGTGCAGGGCTTTGTCCTTGGCCAACGTGTCGGCATTGCCTGGTTGGGCTGGAGCTGCGGGCACTGCGAGTTCTGTCGCCGCGGCGAGGAAAACCTGTGTCCGACGGCACGCTTTACCGGTTACCAGATTGATGGCGGCTTTGCCACGCATGTGCTGGCGGACGCGCGCTATGTTTTTGCCTTGCCGCCTGGCTATTCCGATCAGGAGGCTGCACCGCTCATGTGTGCCGGACTGATCGGATACCGCAGCCTGAAGATGGCGGGTAATGGAGTACGGTTGGGGCTTTACGGTTTTGGCGCAGCTGCCCACATCGCCATCCAGCTCGCTCGAAGCCGCGGCCAGGAAGTCTATGCTTTTGTCAGGCCGGGCGACGGGCCGGCGCAGAGCTTTGCGCGTGAAATGGGGGCGGTGTGGGCCGGAGGTTCGGATGGGCTTGCACCCGTTGCGCTTGATGCGGCCATCGTGTTCGCGCCGGTGGGGGCGTTGGTACCGATGGCGCTGCGTGCGGTACGTCCGGGCGGACGGGTCATCTGTGGCGGCATCCACATGAGTGATATTCCAAGTTTTCCCTACGCGATTTTGTGGGGTGAGCGCAGTGTTGCCTCGGTTGCCAATCTGACGCGGGCGGATGCGGAGGAATTTCTTGCGCTGGCGGGTCAGATCAAGATCCGCACCCACACCATTGCCTATCGCCTCGATGACGCCAACACCGCGCTGGATGATTTGCGTGGCGGGCGGATCAATGGTGCTGCGGTGCTGCTCCCCTAGGGCTCAGTCTGGGCGCGCAGCCACGCCAGATAGTCGATATCGCCACCGTCCACACCCAGGATGAGAAAACATGGCGTGCTGTAGGGGTGGGCGGCGCGCGCCGCAGTAATGGCCGTGTCGGCAAGGCTCGCGCGGGTCTTGATCAGAACGGCAACCTCCTCATCGCAGGTCAGCCCGTCTTGCCAGGCATAGACCGATGTCATGGGAGCCGAAATGTTGGCGCAGGCTGCGAGGCGGGAGCTGACGAGATCTTTGCAGACCTTAAGGGCGCTGTCGCGATCCGGAAAGGTCGCGTAGATGAGCACGAATTCTGACGCAGTCATTCCCAGCATCCCGAGTGCAAGGTAAAAAAACGGCGCAGGAGGCAGGCCTTCCCGCGCCGTTTGCGGATTTGCTCGCAGTGGCCTTTAGACCAGTTTCAGATTGACCGCCTTGGGGCCGCGCTTGTCGGCTTCAATGTCGAAGCTGACGCGCTGCCCTTCGTTGAGGCCGCGCAATCCGGCTGCCTGCACCGCAGTGACGTGGACAAATACGTCCTTGCCGCCGCCTTCGGGGGCTATAAAGCCAAAGCCCTTAGTGGTGTTGAAGAATTTGACCTGACCTGTGGTCGACATTGCGTACTCTCCTGAAAGATAAAGAAATTG
>JAKAVI010000228.1 GCA_021817355.1 Pseudomonadota bacterium
AGCCGCTGGCCCGGCGCACCATCATCGACCGCCCCCAAGGACAGCGCCTTGGCATGCACCTTGTCGACCACGTCCTTGGTAGGGGCACTGAGCGCTACCATCGTGCCATTGCCGCTGGTGCTCGCCTTGCCGTCATAAGGCTTGCAGATCGCCAGCATGCCACCCTGACCGTTGCCATAAAACTGGATGCGGTCACTGTTGAACAGGCGTTTGCCACCCAGTTCAGCGAGCAGGCTGTCATAAAACGCAAGCGCTTTGTCATAGTTGTTGGTGCCAAGCGTGACATACCCCAGCATGAAACTCTCCTTTGTTGCCCCGGCTCTGTTTCTCAGCTCCGGAAGTTCATTTCTATCATGATACCGTTCGGATCGCGCACGAACAGCTGCTGCAACCCGATCTCGGCGATGCGGTTTTCGCGGTAGGCGATGTTATGTGCCTGCAGGCGGCTAATCACCTCCGAGGCATCCCGGCCATGAAAAGCGACATGATCGAGCGCCGCGCCGCCCGCAGAATATTCGCCCCGCCTGTTCTCGACCAGCTGCCCTTCGCGACCAACAAGATGGACGACTGCGTGCCCCTCGCAATAAAGCCAGTAACCGGGAAAGCCGAGATCGGGCCGCCCGCCCTCGGTCAATCCCAGTATGTTGCAATAGAAGGCACGTGTCGCCTCAAGATCATCGCTCAGGACCGTGACATGATCGAGCCCACCAAGCCCCATGTCACCTCCCGGATGGCAGCTTGTTGAACGGCACATCCTTGTCGACACGCACATCCTGCGGCAGCCCGAGCACGCGCTCGGCAATGATGTTACGCAGGATTTCGTCGGTGCCTCCCGCAATACGCAGGCCAGGCGCACTCAACCAACCCAGCTGGAACATTCCGCCAAGAGGGGCATCCTCACCCTTCAGGCTCCCCAGTTCGCCCTCCAGCTCGGTGGCATAGGCGGTCAGGTCCTGGAGCTTGGCCGCAACGACGATCTTGGCGATCGAGGCTTCCGGCCCCGGCTGCTGACCACGGGAAAGCGCCGTCATGGTGCGATAGGTGGTATATTTGAGACCCGCCGAACGCACATACCAGTCAGCGATCTTCTCGCGCACCGCCGCATTGCGCAGGGCCGGACCATCTTCCAGTTCAAGGTCGCGGGCCAGCTGCAGCAGCTGTGGCACATCGAGACCACCGCCTTGCCCGCCGCCGACTGCAAGGCGCTCATGCATCAGCGTCGTCAGCGCCACCCGCCAGCCATCGCCGACATCGCCCACACGCATGCTGTCCTTTACCTTGAGATCGGTGAAGAACACCTCGTTGAATCCCGAGGCGCCAGAGGCCTGTTTGATCGGACGCACGTCTACCGCCGGGTCATGCATGTCCACGATGAACATGGTCAGCCCCTTGTGTTTTGGTACGTTGGGATCCGTGCGGGTCAGCAATATCCCGAAATCAGAGATCTGCGCCCCGGTGGTCCAGATTTTCTGGCCATTGATCAGCCACTCATCCCCCTTGCGCTCCGCACGGGTGCGCAGACCAGCCACGTCAGAACCGCCCGCGGGCTCGGAAAAGAGCTGGCACCAGATCTCCTGACCATGAAGGGCGGGCTTGACGTAACGCGCAAGCACCTCCTTGGCGCAGTAGGTCATGACCGTGGGAATGCACATGCCCAAGCCGATTGCGAAGGGCCCCCCGAGTCCATCGAGTGATTTTATCTTTCCCTCTTCCTGGCTGAAGATCACCTGCTGGATCGGGGTGCCACCAAAGCCTCCCACCTCCTTGGGCCAGGTGATGCGCGCATAACCGGCTTCCGCCTTGCGCGCCTGCCAGGCTTTGGCAGCCGCGAGGAATGCCTTGTCCGTGCGCTCGGCAAGCTCGTCGCCCCCAACGCCTTCACCACGACGTGGGGCATTGGCTGCCAGCCATTCGCGAACCTGTTTGCGAAATGCGGCTTCTTCTGGAGTATCTTCGAAATCCATGTCGGTATCCTTCCCTTAGGCCGCATTTGACTGTTCGAGGGCCGTCACCAGTCTGTCTTTCCAGCTGCGCTGAGCCCCCAGATTGAGCGCCAGTTCACGCGACCGCTTGTAATAAAGATGGCAATCGAATTCCCAGGTGAAGCCGACACCGCCATGGGTCTGGATGTTCTCTTTTGCGGCATAGTCAAACGCCTGGGTGGCCGATACCCGCGCCGCTGCCGCCGCCAAGGTCAGCTCCGGGGCATCGGTTGCCAGCGCCCAGGCGCCATAATAGGCATTGGAACGTGCCAGTTCGTTGTTAACGTACATGTCGGCGAGCTTGTGCTTGATCGCCTGGTAGGAGGCGATCGGACGGCCGAAGGCATAGCGTTCCATGGCATAGGCCTTGGCCATGGCCAGACACGTATCGGCTCCACCTACCTGTTCAAACGCCGTCAATATTGCCGCACGATCGAGCACCGCCTGGGTGATACCCCAGCCCTCACCGATCTGCCCGACGGCTTCAGCCGGAGCATTGTCGAAAGTGATCTGTGCGTGCTTGCGCGACGGATCAATGGACTGTTCAGCTTGGCGGCGTACGCCTTGGGCCGTGAGATCGACCAGCGCCAGACACAGAGCCCGTTCACCGCTGTCCTCGCTCGCGCGCGCCAGCACGAGCGCATGATCTGCCGCCTGGCCATCACTCACGGCGCGCTTGATGCCGTTCAGACGCCCCCCCTTGAAGGTGGTACGAACCGATTTGACCGTCAGGGGACCGGCCCCCTCGCTGCGCGCGAAACAGCCAATCAGGCTGCCATCGGCAATCTTAGGCAGCAGCTTGGCCTTCTGGGCACTGGAGCCGGCACGCAGCAGGCCCTCGGCAAAGAGATAGACGCTGGAGGCGAAAGGCACCGGCGCCAGCACCCGGCCGAGTTCCTCGGCAATGACGCAAAGCTCGAGATAGCCAAGACCAAGCCCGCCATACTCCTCAGGAACGCTTGTACCCAACCAGCCCATCTCAGCGATCGCCGACCACAGCGCGCGATCATGGCTGGCGTCACCCTCCAGAACCGCCCGCACGGCCTTGGGCGGACAGCGTTCGGTCAGAAAACGTCGTGCCTGCTCGCGCAAAAGCTTCTGGTCGTCGGAAAAGTCGAAGTTCATGCCTTCCATCCCGTGTTGTTTGCCAGCTACGATAGACAGGCGCGCGGGCAGCGCAATGGGGCAGTTACGGCAGGTTCGCCACTGCGGTAAAATGGCGACGACGCCACCAGTGGCGCGCTGACGGGCCCACGCCCGACGGGAACTCGCAAATGCCACATCCCCATTCGTCATAGCGCTTGGCCACCAGACCTCACGCCGCTCGGACAGGCAGACCAGACAGAACCGCCGGCCAGCCATGCAAGGCGTCAGCCCGTCTCCAGACCTGGGTTCAGCTATGATGGCGGGCCCTGGAGGACCCACGGGCTGGGCCCGGTTGCACCATGGCCCATCGCGGCCTCGGCCGGTGCAGAAATGGTTGCGGTGCAGCAGCGGCGACGCGGAACCACGGCAGACTCAAGGGCCAGGTTTGCGCCGCGATGACCTATGGGTTTAAGACCGGGGCGCAATCCTGTCACCTCTGAGGGTTCCATGCGTACCGATCAACCGCGGGAGATACGGCTTTCGGACTACCGCGCTCCGGATTTTCGCATTCCGCGGATTGAACTGAAATTTGTTCTCGACGCGGCCCGAACCCAAGTCACCGCCCGTATGGAGGTTGAACGGATCGGCCCGACATCGGCGCCACTGGCATTGCAGGGAGACGGACTCAAGCTTGTCGCGGTTGCCCTCAATGACAGTGTCCTTTCGGCCAGCTCCTATCGCCTTGAGGACGAGGGAAGGACGCTCGTCCTTGCCGAGGTTCCCGATCACTTTTCGCTTGAGATTCAGACCGAGATTTCGCCCCAGGCCAACACAGCCCTTGAGGGTCTTTATTTGGCTCGGGGCATCTTCTGCACCCAGTGCGAGCCGGAAGGTTTTCGCCGCATCACCTATTTTCTCGATCGCCCCGACAACCTCAGCGTGTTTACGACCCGCATTGAAGCGCCCCGGGACCAGCTTCCAGTTCTGCTCTCGAACGGTAATCGGATCGAGCATGGCGAGCTTTCAGGCGGGCGTCATTTCGTCGTCTGGCACGACCCCTTTCCCAAGCCGAGTTACCTGTTTGCCCTCGTCGCCGGAGATCTGGGGGTCATCGAAGACCGTTTCGTCACGATGTCCGGACGCACCATCAGGCTCTTCATCTATGTCGAGCATGGCAATGAGGACCAGGTCTCCTATGCCATGGATGCGCTCAAAAGAGCCATGAAATGGGACGAAGAGGCCTATGGTCGCGAATATGACCTGGACATCTTCATGATCGTCGCCGTTTCGGCGTTCAATATGGGCGCCATGGAGAACAAGGGTCTCAATATCTTTAACGACAAGCTGCTTCTGGCCAGCCCCCAAACCGCCACCGATGCCGATTATGAACGCATCGAAAGTGTTGTGGCCCATGAATATTTTCACAACTGGACTGGTAACAGGATCACCTGCCGGGACTGGTTTCAGCTCTCTCTCAAGGAAGGCCTGACGGTTTACCGCGATCAGAGTTTTTCCGCGGATATGCGCTCAGCTGGCGTCAAGCGCATTGAAGATGTGCAGTTGCTGCGGGCGCGCCAGTTCCAGGAAGACGCAGGCCCCCTCGCCCATCCGGTGCAGCCACAAAGTTATATTGCCATCGACAATTTTTATACCGCTACGGTTTACGAAAAGGGCGCCGAAGTCATCGGCATGCTAAAGACTCTTGTCGGCGCCAAAACCTACCGCAAGGCGACTGATCTTTATTTCGAGCGTCATGACGGGCAGGCCGCGACGGTTGAAGACTGGGTACGCTGTTTCGAAGACGCCAGCGGACGGGATCTGTCCCAATTCCGCCTTTGGTATCGACAGTCCGGTACGCCCATTGTAGACGCCGAGGGCGTCTATGATGCCCAATCGCGGCGCTACACCCTCACCCTCAAGCAGAAACTGCCGCCGACACCTGGTCAGCCAACCAAGCAGGCCATGCTCATTCCGCTGCGCCTTGGTCTCGTCGGCGCCGCCTCAGGAAGGGCCCTGCCCGTCGCGCTCGAAGGAGAAAATGCCCGTGGCCCCCTCGAACGGGTCATAGAGCTCTGCGGCCACGAACAGACTTTTGTTTTCACCGACATCGCGGAGTCGCCGCTCATCTCCCTCGGCCGCGGCTTCTCCGCGCCGGTACACGTACGCACCAGCCTCAGCCGCCAGCAGCGCGCCGTGCTGATGGCCCATGATCCCGACGATTTCAATCGCTGGGAAGCCGGTCACGCTTTGGCCTGCGATGTCATGCTGACAATGGCGCAGGTGGCGCAGAATGGCGGCAATCCGCAGCCGGACCCAACCTATCTCGATGTGATTGGCGCCGTCCTGGCTGATGCCCACAAAGACCAGGCCATGAGCGCACTCATGCTGGTACTGCCAGGTGAAGCCGAACTGGCCCAGCTGATGCACCCAGCCGATCCAGAGGCCCTGCATGGAGCCCGCACAGCTCTCATTCGTGCCGTGGCCGGCCATCACGCGGCGAAGCTGGCCGCCCTTTACGAGGAGCTGTCAACAGAGCGTACCTTTTCTCCCGACGCAGCCTCCGCGGGACGACGCGCCCTGCGCAACGTGCTCCTGCGCTATCTGACCGCTGCGGATGATGCCGCTGCTGCCGAGCGGGCGCATCAGCATTATCAGCGCGCTTCCAACATGACGGACATGATGGCCGGCCTGACTGCGCTATGCCGCATGGCCTCTTCTTTGCGTCCACGTGCCCTCGCAGACTTCCGCAATCGCTTCGCCACCAATCCCCTCGTACTCGACAAATGGTTGACGGTGCAGGCGCAATCGCCACGTCCTCAGGCTGCCGCCGACGTCAGGCTGTTGATGCAGGATTCAGCGTTTGATCTTAAGAACCCCAACCGCGTCCGTGCCCTCGTCGGCGCCTTTAGCGCCAATCATCTGCGCTTTCATGATGCCAGCGGCACGGGGTACGAGTTGATTGGTGAAGTCGTGCGGCAACTGGATCCGATCAACCCGCAAGTCGCCGCGCGCATGGCCGGAGCATTTGAAACCTGGCGCCGTTACGACAGTACGCGCCAGCAGCGCATGCGCGGCGAATTGCAGAAAATCCTCGGCCTTGAGGGTATCTCCTCGAATCTCTTCGAGGTGACCGGCAAGCTGCTCGACTGACATCCGCGCCCGCCATGGAGCGGGAACCTCGCTCTGCAGGAACCGGACAGGGAGGAGATATCCAGGTTTGGTGCTCGATCCGAGCAGGGAACTTCGTGCCCCATGCGACCTCGCCTGGCGCCGCGTCAACTCGAAAGCCGGCCCCATCCGGGGAAATGCAAGGGGGAGTTGGGCGCCATGGAACACCACGCCCGCAGCAGGTTCCGCAAAGGCGAAGGGGGGAACCGGCTTGTTGCCGCTTCCCCCCTTTTGCGCAGACTGGGTATGATGTGGCGGTTTTAAAGAACGCCGCGCTTGTGCTCGCCAATGACGAGCCGACCCGGATTGAAGGCAGCCTTGAATACGCCAAGGGCCTGCCGCGGATCCGCATCGCCGCACATGAACACGTCAAAGGCGGCGTAGCCCTTCTCGGGCCAAGTATGGACGCTGATATGGCTCTCGGCGAGTACGGCGACGCCAGATATGCCGCCACCGCCCGAGAATGTATGCAGATGAATGTGCAAGAGCGTTGCGCCAGCCTTGTCCACGGCATCGATCAACGCTTTTTCAATGCGGTTGCGGTCGTCGAGACCTTCCGCGTCCCACAAATCGATAATCAGGTGACTTCCCGCATAGGTCAGTCCGTTACG